>NZ_JAODZG010000043.1:0-27706 GCF_029835135.1 Stenotrophomonas sp. GD04145
GGTCATGGGGCGCGGCCATGCCCGGCGGCTTCCCCTGCGACAGAGTGAAGCAGCGCGTCACCCGGTCGCATCCCGGCGTAACGAAATATTCCTAAAGTGGTCCGGTATCCCACCGGTCGCAGGCAGGAGGCGTCCCTTGGACGCGTTGTTGTTGTCCCGGATCCAGTTCGGATTCGTCATCAGTTTCCATGTGCTGTTCCCGGCCTTCACCATTGGCACGGCCAGCTGGCTGGCCTTCGTCGAATGGCGCTGGCTGCGTACCCGTCTCCCGGTCTGGCGGGAGCTGTACTTCTTCTGGCAGAAGATCTTCGCCGTATCGTTCGGCATGGGCGTGGTCAGCGGCATCGTCATGGCCTTCCAGTTCGGCACCCACTGGCCGCGCCTGAGCGAGGTGGCCGGTACCGTCATCGGCCCGCTGCTGACCTACGAGGTGCTGACCGCGTTCTTCCTGGAAGCCAGCTTCCTGGGCGTGATGATGTTCGGCTGGGGCCGGGTCTCGCCGCGCCTGCATTTCCTGTCCACCTGCATGGTGGCGCTGGGCACGCTGTTCTCCACGTTCTGGATCCTGTCGTCCAACAGCTGGCTGCACACCCCGGCCGGCTACGAGATGGTCAATGGCATCGTGCATCCGGTGGACTGGTGGCAGGTGGTGTTCAACCCGTCGTTCCCGTACCGGCTGGCGCACATGGCGCTGGGCTCGTTCATCACCACCTGCTTCGTGATCGGCGGCGTGGGTGCGTGGTACCTGCGCAGGGGAACGCACGTGGAGGCGGGCCGGCGCATGCTGATCGCGGCCGTGGCGTTTGCGGCGCTGACCGTGCCGGTGCAGATCTTCGTCGGCGACATGCATGGCCTGAACACCCTCAAGCACCAGCCGATGAAGATCGCGGCGGTGGAAGCGCACTGGCATGAATCCGGCGAAGGCGAGGGCGTGCCGCTGGTGGTATTCGCGCTGCCCAACGAAAAGGAAGAGCGCAACGACTTCGAAGTCGCCATTCCGAAGCTGGGCAGCGTGATCCTGACCCATTCGCTGGACGGCACCTTCGATCCGCTGACTTCAGTACCGGCCAGCGAACGGCCACCGGTGACGCCGGTGTTCTTCGCCTTCCGCATCATGGTTGGACTGGGCACGCTGATGCTGCTGCTGGCATGGGTGTCGGCGTTCCAGCTGTGGCGGAGGAAGCTGCTGGATTCGCCGTGGCTGCTGCGCGGCTGGAACTGGATGTTGCCGAGCGGCTTCATCGCGCTGCTCTCCGGCTGGTTCGTCACCGAGATGGGGCGGCAGCCGTGGGTGGTCTACGGCGTGCTGCGTACTGCCGATGCGGTCGGCCCGCAGAGCGCATGGATGACCGCGCTGTCGCTGGGGGTCTACGTCGTCGGCTACGCCTTCGTCTTCGGCTGGGGCATCTGGTACCTGGTGAAGATCCTGCGCCATGGACCGCAGCCCCACGACCAGGGGCCCTCGCTGGACCACGGCAGCCACACCCCGGCACGGCCGCTGTCCGCCGCCGACGAACCGCTGGAGGAGCGCTGACATGGACCTGGTGACCTGGCTGCCGGTGGCGTGGTTCGCGGTGATCGGCTTCGGCGTACTGATGTACGTGGTGCTGGACGGGTTCGTGCTGGGCATCGGCATCCTTGCGCCGTTCGCCGAGGACGAGGAGCAGCTCGACCTGATGATGAACACGGCTGCGCCCATCTGGGACGGCAACGAGACGTGGCTGGTGCTGGGCGGCGCCGGCCTGCTGGCGGCGTTCCCCAAGGCCTATGCAGTGCTGTTGTCGGCGCTGTATCTGCCGGTGCTGCTGCTGGTGGTGGCACTGGTGTTCCGCGGCGTGGCCTTCGAGTTCCGCTTCAAGGCGCATCGCTCGCGGAGGCTGTGGAGCGTGGCGTTCGCGCTTGGCTCGCTGCTGGCCACGTTCGCCCAGGGCGTGATCTTGGGCGCGCTGGTGCAGGGGCTGCCCCTGGTGGACGGGGTCTACCACGGCGGTGCGTTTGCCTGGTTCAGCCCGTTTGCGATGCTCACCGGCGCGGCGCTGGTCGCCGGTTACGCATTGCTGGGCAGCACCTGGCTGATCCTGAAGACGGAAGGGCGCGTGCAGGCGCTGGCGCGGCAGCTGACACGGCCGCTGGTGGTGGCGGTGATCGCAGCGATGGGCCTGGTCAGCAGCTGGCTGCCGTTCCTGGACTCGCGGTTGATGGCGCGCTGGTTCAGTGACGGCAACTTCTGGTGGCTGTCACCGGTGCCGTTGCTGACCCTGGCGGTGGCCGCTGCGTTGTGGCGCAGCGCCACGCATCCACGCCGCGACCTGCCGCCGTTCCTGCTCAGCCTGGCGCTGTTCATTCTCGGCTTCCTGGGCCTGGTGCTGGGCATGTGGCCGTACCTGCTGCCGCCCTCGATGACGTTGTGGCAGGCAGCAGCACCGGCGTCCTCGCTCGGCTTCACCCTGGTCGGGCTGGTCATTCTGCTGCCGGTCATCCTCGGCTATACGGCGTGGTCGTACCGGGTATTCCGCGGCAAAGTGCAGGCCGGAGCCGGTTACCACTGAGCAATGGCGTGCGGGGCCACAGGTGCCGGCCCCGCGTTGTGCAATGTGAAACCTGCACACCCTGCGCAGGACGTGCTAGCGTGCGCTCCTTTCCGGCCGCCAGGGGGGCAGCCGGCGACGTCCTGGACGGACGCACGGCTGCAGGGACGGGGGGCCGCCGCGCGTCGCCATAATGGCTCGTGCCATCGTTCTCCTGATGAAGCACCATCGCTAGATGATCGAATTCTCCATCGTCGACTGGGCTGCCTGGGCACCTGGCCTGAGCGAGCGCAGCCAGTGGCTGAGCTGGGCTGATGCGCCCTTCCTGCCACAGGGCGAGGGCACGCCGGCGCTGTCCGAGGTGCCCGCGATGCAGCGTCGCCGCATCGAGCGGCTGGGGCGGATGGCGATCCAGACGGCCTGCTGGTGCGAGGATGGCCAAGGGGCCGACAGCCAGGTACCGCTGGTGTTTGCCAGCCGCCATGGTGATGTAGCGCGCTCGATGGACCTGCTCGGGGCGCTGGTGAACGAGCAGCCCCTGTCGCCCACCGGATTCGGCCTGTCGGTCCATAACGCGATCGCTGCGCTGTACTCGATCGCTCGTGGCCATCGCGGCAACTATCTGGCGCTGGCTGCCGGCCAGGCGACGGTGGAGGCCGCCTGCCTGGAGGCCGCCGGTCTGCTGGCCGATGGCGCCCGCGAAGTGCGGGTGGTGGTCTACGAGTCGCCGTTGCCCGAAGTTTACGCGACGTTCGCCGACGAACCCGACCCGTTCTTCGCTTGGTGCTGGCGTGTGGTGGCGCCGACACAGGCGCTGCCGACGCTGTCGCTGCAGTGGGATGGCGCGCCGGCCCCGGTTACCGCCGCGCCCGGCCTGTTGCCGCACGCGTTGGACCTGCACCGCTTCCTGCTCGCGGGCGCGCCGGCGCTGGAACACGTTGCCAATGGCCAGCGCTGGCGCTGGAGCCGCCGTGGCTGATGCGCTGCGCCGCCTCGATCTTGCCTGGCGGGTGGTGGGCACCGGCCTGAGTTTTGCTGCGTTCGGCATCGGCGGCCTGCTGCTGGGCGCCGTGGTGATGCCGGTCCTGCTGCTGATGCGTGATCCGGTGGCCCGCCGCCGTCGCGCCCGCCGCGTGGTGCAGGTGGCGTTCGCCAGCCACCTGCGGCTGATGCGCGGGCTCGGGGTGATGACCTATGAGATCGAAGGGCGCGAGCGCCTGCAGCGCGACGGCCTGCTGGTCCTGGCCAACCACCCCACCCTGATCGACGTGGTCTGCCTGGTCTCGCTGCTGCCCAATGCCGACTGCGTGGTCAAACGGGCGGTGGCCCGCAACCCGTTCATGCGGGGCCCGGTCCGGGCCGCCGGCTACATTTCCAATGACGACGGGGCCGGCCTGGTCGATGACTGCGTGGCCGCGGTACGGGCCGGTGGCAGCCTGGTCATCTTCCCGGAAGGGACCCGCAGCGTGCCCGGCCAGTCGCCGAGGCTTCAGCGTGGGGCCGCCAATATCGCCGTCCGCGGCCGGCTGGACATCACGCCGGTGCGGATCACCTGTACCCCGCCAACCCTGAGCAAAGGGCAGAAATGGTATCGTGTGCCATCACGTCGCTTTCACGTTCGGCTGCAGATCGGCGAAGATATCCCGATCGCGCCATTCCTGGCCGAAGACGACGCGCCAAGGGGGGATGCCTTGGCAGCACGCCGCGTCACCGAGCACCTTTCTCGTTATTTCGACCTGTCTGGAGATTCGACCCGTGCAAGCACTTGAGCACGAGATCAAGGAATTGATCATTTCCTCGCTTTCACTGGAGGACATCACGCCGGAGGACATCGATCCGACCGCGCCGCTGTTCGTCGAGGGCCTGGGCCTGGATTCGATCGACGCTCTGGAACTGGGCCTGGCGCTGCAGAAGAAGTACGGTGTGAGCCTGTCGTCCGACTCGGAAGAGACCCGGCGCCATTTCTCCAGCGTGCGCGCGCTCGGCGAGTTCGTCGCCGCCCGCCAGTCGTAACGGCGCCAGGAGCTGCCATGACCAAGAATGAACTGTTCGAACGCATCGTCAACATCCTGACCGACAGCTTCGAGATCGAACCGGCCCGGATCACCCCCGAGGCACGTCTCTATGACGACCTGGACATCGACAGCATCGATGCGGTCGACCTGATCGTGCAGCTCAAGCCGCTGCTCGGCCGCAACCTGCAGCCGGAAGCGTTCAAGGCCGTGCGCACCGTGCAGGACATCGTGGATGTCGTGCACCGGCTGCTGCCGGACCAGGCAGCAGCCTGACCGCAGCGCGGGCGGCTCCGCCTTGACACGCGCGCGTACGGTCGTGGTGGCGGCGATTTCGCTGGCCTACCCGCTGCTCGTCTACCTGGCGATGGGCCGCTTCGAGCCGCGCTGGCTGGCACTGCTGCTGTTCACCCTGGCATTGCTGCGTGCCCTGAGCACGCGCCAGCCGCTGTGGTGGGCTGCTGCAGCCGGTACCGGACTGCTGGCGGTGCTGGCCACCGTACTCAACCAGGCGCTGCCGCTGAAGCTGTACCCGGCGCTGGTGAACGTGGTGATGCTGTGCGTGTTCGCCATCAGCCTGCGGTTCGGGCCGCCGCTGGTGGAGCGCCTGGCGCGGCTGCAGGAGCCGGACCTGCCACCGTTCGCGGTGGCCTATACCCGCCGCGTCACCCAGGTGTGGTGCGGCTTCTTCGTTCTCAACGGCAGTCTGGCCCTGCTCACCGCGCTGTACGCATCGGATCGGGTCTGGATGCTCTACAACGGATTGTTGGCGTACGTGATGATGGGCGTATTGTTCGCAGGCGAATGGCTGGTGCGGCGACGGGTGAAGGCGGCGCACGCCCATGGCTGAGTGGATTGCCCTGGACCGGCTGCTGCGGGATGCGCGGCCGCAGCGCGCTGTCGGCATCCGCGATGGCGAAGTGATCGACCATCAGCAATTCCGCCAGCGCGTAGTGGCCTGGCGTACGGCGTTTGCCGCCACTGACGGCCGTGACTGGGCGCTGTACTTCGATGATGCCGTGTCGTTCGCCGAGGCGCTGTTCGGTGCCTGGCACGCCGGCAAGCGGGTGTTCCTGGCCGCCGACAACCTGCCCGCCACGCTGCAGGCCCTGCAGCCGCAGGTGAGCGGTTTTGCCGGTGACGTTTCCCGTGATTACCGGCCACTGATGATGGCGGCCGCCGGTGCGCAGGTCGAGCTGGATGCGTTGGACGAGCATGCCTGCGAGCTGTGCGTGTTCACGTCGGGCAGCACCGGCGAACCCACTGCGATCGACAAGCGCCTGGACCAGCTGGCGCGCGAGGTCGATGCGTTGCAGGCCGCGTTCGGCGCACAGCTGGAAGGCGCGCAGGTGCATGGCACGGTGTCGCACCAGCACATCTACGGCCTGCTGTTCCGCGTGCTGTGGCCGCTGGCCGCCGGTCGCCTGATCCATCCTCGGCGGTTCTTCCATGAGGATCTGGTCGCTGCACTGGCGGGCACGCAGACGGTGCTGGTGGCGACGCCGGCGCACCTCAAGCGCCTGCCTGCGCAGCTGGATTGGGCCAGCCTGCAGGGCCACCTGCGCGCTGTGTTCTCCTCTGGCGGCCCGCTGCCGGAAGAGGCAGCGCGGCAGGTGCGGCAATGGATGGCAGTCGCACCGACCGAGGTCTACGGCAGCAGCGAGACCGGCGGCATCGCCTGGCGTCGCTGGGATACCGATCTTCCGCCCTGGCAGCCGCTTCCGGGGGTGCAGTGGAGAATCGAGGGAGGCTGCCTGGCGGTGGCTTCACCCCATCTGCAGAGCCGCGACTGGTGGTGCACGCAGGATCGGGTGGAAGCGCTGGCCGAGGGGTGCTTCCGCCTGCTCGGCCGCGCCGACCGCATCGTCAAGATCGAAGAGCGCCGCGTTTCGCTCGATGCGCTGGAACGTGCGTTGCGCGACGACCCGGACGTCGATGACGTGCGCGTGCTGGTGCTGCCCGGCCAGCGCGAGCAGCTGGCGGCCGTGGTGGTGCCGGCCGATGCGGCACTGCTCGATGCCGATGATGCCGCGCGCCGCGCGCTGGGCCAGCGGCTGGCCGCGCGCCTGGCACAGAGCCATGACGCCGTGACCCGTCCGCGCCGCTGGCGGCTGGTACCCACGCTGCCGGTGAATGCGCAGGGCAAGGTGACCCAGGCCGCGCTGGTGGCCTTGTTCCAGCCGTCGATGCCGGTGCCGGTATGGGATCGGCGCGAGGCGGCCAGCGCTACCCTGCGCATGACCCTGGACCCGGCGCTGCGCCCGTTCCAGGGACATTTCCCGCAGGCCGCGATCCTGCCCGGCGTGGCCCAGGTGGACTGGGCGGTGCGCTTTGCCCGGCAGGCCTTTGCGATGCCGGAGGGGTTCGTGCGCATGGATGCGGTGAAGTTCCAGCATGTAGCGCGTCCGGGCGACGAGCTGACGCTGCATCTGGACTGGGATACCGCACGCAACGTGCTGGTCTTCCGCTATGCCTCCGTGCATGGCGTACACGCCAGTGGCAGGATGGTCTTCGCCGATGCGCAGTGATCCGGCCGATGCCGGTGCCGCGTTCGCGCCACTGGTGGTGATTCCCGTCTACGACCACGAACATGCTGTCGCCGCGGTGGTCGATGGCGTGCAGCGCGCTGGCCTGCCCTGCCTGCTTGTGGACGATGGCTCGCATGCATCATGTGCTTCGGTGCTGCAGGCGCTGGCACAGCGTGAAGGGGTCGATCTGCTGCGTCTGCCGGTCAACCAGGGCAAGGGTGGGGCGATGCTGGCGGGCTTCGCCGAGGCCGCAAGGCGGGGCTGCAGCCACGTGCTGCAGATCGATGCCGACGGCCAGCATGACACCGGCGACCTGCCGCGCTTCATCGCGGCCGCGCGTGCGCGGCAGGACGCGGTGATCTGCGGCATTCCCGCCTACGATGCCAGTGTGCCCAAGGCCCGCCTGTACGGTCGCTACGCAACGCATGTCTGGGTCTGGATCAACACGCTGTCGCTGCATCTGCGCGACACCATGTGCGGTTTCCGTGTCTATCCACTGCCTCCGGTGCTGCGCCTGATGGGCGAAGAGACCATCGGCCGGCGCATGGATTTCGATACCGAAGTGATGGTGCGGCTGTACTGGCGGCAGGTGCCGGTGGAACATCTGGCGACGCGGGTGACCTATCCGGCAGACGGTGTCTCGCATTTCGATGTGTGGCGCGACAACGTACGCATCAGCCGCATGCATGCGCGCCTGTTCTTCGGCATGCTCCGGCGCGCACCGCGCCTGCTCTGGCGCCGCCTGCAGGGGCAGGGCTGAGATGGCCGCCCCCCAAGGTGCGCCGCACTAGGCCGACATCGGTGAATCCACATCGGTGGCCGGCGTGTTGTTCCTGTGCTGGGTGCATCGGTGGTTCGGGCGCTGGCCGTTCCGCCTGTGCGTGTGGCCGGTGGTGCTCTGCCACTGGCTGGGCAACCGTGTGGCCCGGCAGGCATCACTGCAGTATCTACAGCGCTTGCAGGCACACAGTGGCGCGCTGGGCCGCGAGCCGACGCGGCGCGACAGCCTGCGCCATTTCTTCGCGTTCGCCGACACCCTGCTGGACAAGATCCTCGGCCTGGGCGGACGCTATCCGCCCGAGCGCATCCAGCTGCGGCGCGATCTGGTGCTGGACAGGATCGCACGCCGCGAAGGCGGACTGATCCTGACCGCCCACATCGGCTGCCTGGAGTTGTGCCAGGTGCTGGCCGAACAGGTGCCGGGGTTCCGCATCACCGTGCTGGTGCACACCGCGCACGCGCAGCGCTTCAATCGCCTGCTGCAGCGGTTGGACCCGCTGGCAACGGTGGAACTGGTGCAGGTCACCGCGATGGGGCCGGCCACGGCGATGATGCTGTCCGAGCGCGTGGCTGCCGGTGGCTTCGTGGCCATCGTCGGCGACCGCACGCCAGTGCAGGGTGGACGCAGCGTCACCGCGGATTTTCTCGGCCACCGTGCCCCGTTCCCCATCGGTGCCTACGTGCTGGCGGCGGCACTGGGCTGCCCGGTGTACACCATGGCCTGCCTGCATGAAGGCCAGGGGTACCGGGTCGCCTTCGAGCAGTTCGCCGATCGCATCGTGCTGCCGCGTGGCTCGCGGGACGCGGCACTGGCAGGGCAGGCGCAGCGTTTCGCGCAGTGGCTCGAACTGCAGGTCATCCAGTCCCCGCTGGACTGGTTCAATTTCTTCCCCTTCTGGGATCAGGCTCCGCATGACGACTGACGCCGTACCCGTGTGCCGCTTTGGCGACGCACCGTTGACCATCGAAGACGTGGTGGCGCTGGCCCATCGCCAGTGCGAGGCCGCACTGAGCGAGGCCCCGGCCTTCCGTGCCCACATCCAGCGCGGTGCCGATTTTCTCGACCGCCTGCTGCGCGAGGACGGGGTGATCTACGGCGTGACGACCGGCTACGGCGATTCGTGCACGGTGAACATCCCGCCGGCGCTGGTGGCCGAGTTGCCGCACCACCTGTACACCTACCATGGCTGCGGACTGGGCCGTTACCTGGACCCGGCCGAGACCCGCGCAGTGCTGGCTGCCCGTCTGGCGTCGCTGGTGCGTGGCATGTCCGGTGTCAGCGTAGCCCTGCTGGAAGGCCTGGCCACACTGTTGCGGCATGACGTGCTGCCGATGATCCCGGCGGAGGGATCGGTCGGCGCCAGCGGTGACCTGACGCCGCTGTCATACGTGGCGGCGGTGCTGTGCGGCGAGCGCGAGGTCCTGCACGATGGCCGCGTGCAACCGGCTGCCGGAGTACTGGCGAGCATCGGCATGGTCCCGCTGAAGCTGCGGCCGAAGGAAGGCCTTGCGATCATGAACGGCACTGCGGTGATGACCGGCCTGGCCTGCCTGGCCTGGCAGCGTGCCGACTACCTGGCGCGCCTGGCCACCCGCCTGACCGCATTCAACGTGCTGGCCAGCGACGGCAACGCGCACCATTTCGACGAGACCCTGTTCGCGGCCAAGCCGCATCCGGGCCAGGCCCGCATCGCCGCACGGCTGCGCCGCGACCTGCACAGCGAACGGCCGCCGCGCAACGAACAGCGCCTGCAGGATCGTTACTCGCTGCGGTGCGCCCCGCACGTGATCGGCGTGCTGGAAGACAGCCTGCCCTTCCTGCGGCAGCTGATCGAAACCGAGCTGAACAGCGCCAACGACAACCCGCTGATCGATGCCGACGGCGAGCGCATCCTGCACGGCGGCCACTTCTACGGCGGCCATATCGCACTGGCAATGGACACGCTGAAGAACACCGTGGCCAACCTTGCCGACCTGCTCGACCGGCAGCTGGCGCTGGTGGTGGATGCGCGATACAACCACGGCCTGCCCGCCAATCTGTCGGCGGCTACCGGCCCGCGGGCAGCAATCAACCACGGGCTGAAGGCACTGCAGATCAGCGTCTCGGCGTGGACCGCCGAAGCGTTGAAGCAGACCCTTCCGGCCAGTGTGTTCTCGCGCTCGACCGAATGCCACAACCAGGACAAGGTCAGCATGGGCACCATCGCCGCGCGCGACTGCCTGCGTGTGATCGAACTGACTGAACAGGTGGTGGCGGCGATGCTGATCGCCGCCCGCCAGGGCCTGGCACTGCGCGAGCGGGTTGGCCTGAACGCGCAGCTGCATGGCAGTCTGGCCGACATGTATGTGGACCTGGGGCAGCGCATCGCGCTGGTCGAGGAAGACCGCGCGCTGGATCGCGAACTGCGGGAGCTGCTGGTGGAGATCCGCGCGCAACGTTGGGAACTGTATTCCGGTGAATGACCTGGTCTGTGAAATCGAGCTGCGCCCCGCCTTCCACGACTGCGATCCGATGAACGTGGTCTGGCATGGCAACTACTTCAAGTATCTGGAGATTGCCCGGTGTGCGCTGCTGCAGCGCCACGACTACGACTACCCGCAGATGCTCGCATCGGGCTACCTGTGGCCGGTGGTCGACGCGCGCGTGAAATACGTGCGGCCGCTGCTGTTCAACCAGCGGCTGCTGGTGCGTGCACGCATCGTCGAATGGGAGAACCGGCTGAAGATCGACTACGAGATCCTGGATGCGGAGAGCGGCCAGGTGGCCACCCGGGCCATGACCATCCAGGTCGCGGTGGATGCCGCCAGCAAGGAGATGCTGTACCAATGCCCGCCGGTACTGTGGGAACGTCTGGGAGTGCCCGCGCCATGAACATGCTCGCCCGTCTTCCAGGCGTGCTGCTGTGCGCGCTGCTGCTGGTGGCCGCACCGCGTGTACAGGCGGCCGATCCTGCCGTCGACGCGATCACCCAGGCGGTGGCGCGTCCGGAGGTGCTGCGTGGCCAGTTCAGCCAGGAAAAGCAGGTCAGTGGCTTCAGGAATCCGCTGCGCTCGCACGGCCGGTTCGTGGTCGCGCGCCAGCACGGTGTGATCTGGACCACGCTCACGCCGTTCCCCTCCGAGGTGGTGGTCACCGCCGACCGCATCCTCAGCCGCCAGCGCGATGGCAGCACCCGCGTTGAACTCGATGCACGGCAGCAGCCGGCGATGCGCTCGGTGAATGCGATCATGTTCGCGCTGATGAGTGGCGACGTGCAGGCACTCTCCGGCCAGTTCAACGTGGCGGCCAGCCGTGAAGGGCAGGGCTGGCGCCTGCGTTTGACACCGAAGTCGGCGATGCTGGCCAAGGCCTTCGAGTCGCTGACGCTGCAGGGTGACCGCTATGTGCGCCAGGTCGAGATCGTCGAGGCGAACAAGGACCGCACGCAGATCCAGTTCAGCGCGTTGAGTGAAGCCCCCGCCACGCTGAACCCCGACGAGGCGCGCCGCTTTGAGTGACGCCGTGGCGTTGAACGCACCGGACCGGTTGCGGCGTTGGTGGCATTGGCTGGGCATCGCCTGGCTGGTGTTGCTGCTGGTACTGGGCGTGCAGCAGTGGCGCCTGTGGAGCCAGGAGCCGCGGATCGATACCGACATCCTCGCGCTGTTGCCGCAGGATGCGCATGACCGCCTGTTGAGCGATGTCACCCGGCGCATCGCCGATGGCAGTTCGCGGCAGGTGGTGGTGCTGCTCGGCAGCCAGGACGGCGCCGCCGCCAAGCGGGCGCAGGCCGCGTTCGCTGCGGCCATGGCTGGAGATGCCGAGAGCGCTTTGCTGGTGCCCAGTGGGTCCATTGAAGGCTGGTTCGACGAGGCGCGTGTGTTCTACGCGCCGTATCGCGACCGCCTGCTGACCCCGGCACAGCGTGACCAGCTGCAGAGCACGGAAACCGGTGCGCTGGCCGAACAGGCACTCGCCGCGCTGTACGGGCCGATGGGTGCGCCGCGGCTCACCGAATGGCGGCAGGATCCACTGTCATTGTGGCCGCAGTGGTGGCAGCAGCAGGCGCAGGGTTCGGGCTTGCGGCTGGGTGATGATGGCCTGCTTGAAGCCGAGGGCAAGCATTGGGCGGCGCTGCAGTTCGATACGCCGGGTTCGGCGTTCCAGCTCGATGGCGAGCGCCATCTTGATGGCCTGCTGGAGCGGGCCGGGAAGGCGGCCAGGGCCGCAGCGCCCGAGCTGGAAATCCTGCATGCCGGCGTGCCGCTGCACGCCGAAGCCGCTGCGGTGCAGGCCAACCGCGAGATCAACACCATCGGTTGGGGCTCACTGGCCGCGGTACTGCTGCTGGTGTGGCTGGCGTTCCGCTCGCTGCGGCCGATCCTGCTGGTGGCCGCGTCGCTGCTGATCGGTTGCGGCGTGGCGCTGGCGGTGACCGTGCTGGTGTTCGGCAAAGTGCACGTGCTGACCCTGGTGTTCGGTGCATCGCTGGTGGGTGTAGCGGAGGACTACGGCATCCACTGGTTTGCGTCGCGCCAGGCCGAACCGGCCGACCGTCGCTGGAAGCTGCTGCGGCATCTGCTGCCCGGCCTGTGGCTGGCGCTGTTGACCAGTGCGCTGGCCTACCTCGCGTTGGGCCTGGCCCCGTTCCCGGGCCTTCGCCAGATGGCGCTGTTCTCGGTGGTGGGCCTGGCAGCAGCGTTCCTCACGGTGATCTTCTGGTTCCCGTGGCTCGACGGTGGCGAGATCCGCCAGACCCGCTTCTCGCACTGGCTGGGCAATACGCTGGAACGTTTCCCGCGCCTGCACGGCCGGCGCCCGGTGGCGATCTTCGTGGTGGCCGCGCTGGCGCTGTCCGCGGTGGGCATCGCGCGCCTGCAGAGCAACGACGACCTGCGCAGCCTGCAGTCGTCTCCACCGGCGCTGATGGCCCAGCAGATCCGCCTGAGCCAGCTGCTGGGCATGCCCAGCCCGGCACAGTTCTACCTGGTGCAGGGCAGCGATGCCGCCCAGCTGTTGCAGCGCGAAGAGGCGTTGACCGAACGCTTGCGTGTACTGGCCGATGACAAGCGCATTGGTGGCTACCGCGCGATCAGTGACTGGCTGCCATCACCGGCCCGGCAGCAGGCCGATGCTGCGCTGACCGCGAAGGTGGAGCCCGGCGTGCTGTCGGCTGTGTCCGAAGCCGTGGGCGAGCCGCTGCAGCGACCGCAGTTTGCCGCAGCGCCGCTCACCGCCGACGCCTTCCTGGCCTCGCCAGCCTCGCAGCCGTTCCGCCACCTGTGGGTGGGTAAGGTCGGTGGGCAGATGATCAGCGTGGTGATGGTCGATGACCTGTCGCGTGCCGATGCTCTGGCCACGCTGGAACGTGCCGCCGAAGGCCTGCCCGGCGTGCGCTGGGTAGACCGAACCTCCGATTTCTCCACGCTGCTGGGCCACTACCGCAAGCTGATGGGCGGGCTGCTGCTGGTCGGCATCGCATTGGTGTTCGGCGCGCTGTGGCTGCGCTATCGCCGCCAGGCCTGGCGCGTGTTCGCCCCGACCCTGATCGCCGGTGCGCTGACCCTGGGCCTGCTGGGCCTGTTCGGCCAGCCGCTGCAGCTGTTCAACGTGCTGGCGCTGATGCTGCTGCTGGGCATGGGCATCGACTATGGCATCTTCCTGATCGAGCATCGTGGCGACGCCAGTGCATGGCTGGCGGTGTGCGTGGGTGCGGCCAGTACCTGGCTGTCGTTCGGCCTGCTGGGCCTGTCGCAGACTCCGGCGCTGCGCGCGTTCGGCCTGACCCTGCTGTTCGGTATCGGGCTGGTCTGGCTGATCTCGCCGCTGTTCCGGCCGCCGCCGCATGATCTGCCGGCGGCCTGAGTCCGCCTTCGGCTCTTCTTCTCTCCCTCTATCGAGCAACAAGGACGCCCCGATGAGTACTGCTGTGGATGCTGTGGAACGCACCGAAATCCTGATCATCGGCGCCGGACCGGCCGGTTCCGTTGCTGCTGCGATGCTGCGCCGGCAGGGTCGCCAGGTGTTGATGATCGAACGTCAGCAGTTCCCGCGTTTCTCGATCGGTGAAAGCCTGCTGCCGCAGAGCATGGAGTACATCGAAGCGGCAGGCCTGTTGCAGGATGTGGTCGAAGCCGGCTTCCAGCACAAGAATGGCGCGGCCTTCGTGCATGGCCAGGCGCGTACCGCATTCGACTTCAGGAAGAAGTTCTCGCCCGGCTGGGGCACCACCTACCAGGTGCAGCGCGCCGACTTCGACAACGTGCTGGCGCGGGGCGCCGAGCGGATGGGTACCACGCTGCGTTTCGGCGACGAGGTGCTGTCGGTCGAGCCGGGCGAGCAGCCTGCCGTCAACGTGCGCCGTCCCGATGGCAGTGAGTACCGCATCGAGGCCGATTTCATCCTCGACGCCTCCGGCTTCGCGCGGTTGCTGCCGCGCCTGCTGGATCTGGAGTCACCCTCCAACTTCCCGGTGCGTGGCGCGATCTTCTGCCACGTGCGTGACAACATTCCGGCCGAAGCGGACTTCGACCGCAACAAGATCCTCATCACGACCCACCCCGAGCACATCGACGTCTGGTACTGGACGATCCCGTTCTCCAACGGCTGCTGCTCGCTGGGCGTGGTGGCCGAGCCCTCGTTCTTTGATCGCTACGAAGGCGACGACCTGCAGAAGCTGCAGGCCATCGTCGGCGAGGATCCGAACCTGACCCGCCTGCTGGCCAATGCCGAATGGGCGGTGCTGCCGGTACGCCGCATCACGGGCTATTCGGCCAATGTCCGTTCGCTGTGGGGCCCGGGCTATGCGCTGCTTGGCAACGCTGGCGAGTTCCTCGACCCGGTGTTCTCCTCGGGCGTGACCATTGCCTTCAAATCGGCGCAGCTGGCCAGTGAGTGCCTGGCGCGCCGTTATGCCGGGCAGGCTGTGGACTGGGAGGCCGAGTTCTCCGTTCCGCTGCGTGCCGGCGTGAAAACCTTCCGTCGTTTCGTCGAAAGCTGGTACCAGGGCGGCTTCCAGAAGATCATCTACCACCCCGACCCGCAGCCGGACGTGCGCGACATGATCAGTTCCATCCTGGCCGGATACGCCTGGGACACCAACAACCCCTACGTGGCCGACCCCAGCGGCCGTCGCATGCGCGTGCTGGAGGAACTGTGCGGCGCCTGATGGCCCTTTCCGCTGCAGTGCTGCTGTGCCTGCTGCTGGTCGCCTGTGCCGGGCGCATGCCACGCCCGCAGGTGCAGCTGCCACCGCTGCGGCTGTCGCCGGCCAGCCTGCCAGCGCCGCTGGCACTGCAGCAGCAGCTGCATTTCCGGTTCGGCAGCCATGAGCGCGATCTCGATGCGCTGCTCGAAGCCGACGCACAGCAGGTGCGGCTGGCGGTGCAGGCCATGGGCCAGACCGGCGTGCGCCTGCAGTGGGATGGCCGGCAACTGACCCAGCAGCGTGCGCCGTGGCTGCCGCCGCAGGTGCGTGCCGAACGCGTACTGGATGACCTGCAGTTCGCGTTGTGGCCGACCGCGGCGATCGCTGCGGCATTGCCGGCGGGCTGGGAGGTCAGCGATGACGGCCGCCAGCGCAGCCTGTCCCGCAGCGGTACGGTCTGGCTGCAGCTGCGGCGCCTGGACGATGGCAGCGTCCAGCTGGAGAACCGTGCCGAGGGTTACGCCCTGCGCATCGAATCGATCGACATGGCCGGGCAGGCGCGATGAACACACCGATCTACCTGAACGACCTCGGCCTGGTCTGCGCGCTGGGCGAAGGCCGCGGCGCCGTGGCATCGGCGATGTTCGCCGATGCTCCGGGCGGCCTGAGCGACAACGACCGCCTGCTGCCGGGGCGTACCCTGGCGCTGGGTGAAGTGCGCACGCCACTGCCGACGCTGGAAGACCTGCCGGTATCCCTGCGCGGGCGCAACAATGCATTGCTGGAGGTCGCACTGGCGCAGATCGCGCCTGCGGTCGGCGCGGCCATTGCACGCCATGGCGCCGATCGGGTGGCCGTGGTGCTGGGCACCAGCACCTCCGGCATCGGCGAATCGGAGCAGGCACTGCGGACCCATGCCGAGCAGGGCTGCTGGCCTGAAGGTTTCGATTACGCACAGCAGGAAATGGGCACCACCGCGCAGTTCGTGCGTCAGCGCAGCGGCGCGCAGGGCCCGGCGTGGACCCTGTCCACTGCCTGTTCGTCCAGTGCCAAGGCGCTGATGTCGGCCGCGCGGATGCTGCGTGCCGGCACCGTCGATGCGGTCATCGCCGGGGGTGCCGACTCGCTGTGCCGCTTCACCGTGGCAGGCTTCAATGCGCTCGAATCGGTCTCGGCCGTGCGCTGCAATCCCTTCTCGCAGCATCGTGCCGGCATCAACATCGGCGAGGGCGCTGCGCTGTTCCTGCTGACCCGCGAACCTGGCCCGGTATGCCTGGCTGGATGGGGCGAGTCCGCCGATGCCCATCACATGTCGGCGCCGGATCCGCAGGCCCTTGGCGCCATCGACGCCCTGCAGCAGGCGCTGCATCGTGCCGGCTGGTCGCCCGCCGACGTCGACTACGTCAACCTGCACGGCACTGCCACCGGCCACAACGATGCGATGGAAAGCCTGGCGGTGGCGCAGGTGCTGGGCAATGACGTGCCCTGCAGTTCCACCAAACCACTCACCGGCCACACCCTGGGTGCGTCGGGGGCGATCGAGGCGGCGCTGTGCTGGATCGTGCTTGCCGAGAACTGCCGGCAGCAGCTGCCACCGCACTGGTGGGATGGCATCGCCGATCCGGCTCTGCCGCCGCTGCCGCTGGTGGCACCGGCCACCTGCCTGGCGCAACCGCCCCGGCGCGTGCTGAGCAACTCGTTCGCCTTCGGCGGCAGCAACGCCGTGCTGGCACTGGAGTGCGGATGAATACGGTGTATGCCATTGAAGACGTGGTGCCGCACCGGCAGGACATGTGCCTGCTGGAGCGCATCATGCACTGGGACGAGGACGGCATCGAGGCCGAACTGGTCGTGCCGGCGAGCGGGCTGTTCGTCGAGGATGGGCAGGTGCCGGCCTGGATCGGCATCGAATACATGGCGCAGGCCATCGCGGCCTGGGCCGGCTGCCGTGCACGCGCGGGCGGCAACCGGCCGCAGCTCGGATTCCTGCTGGGCAGTCGTCGCTATGGCAGCCAGCGCAGCGGTTTTCCGGTGGGCAGCCGCCTTCGCGTACAGGCGCGCTGCGAGCTGTTGGGCGACAATGGACTGGGGATGTTCGCCTGCCGGATCCTGGCAGGCGACGAAGAATGGGCGACCGCCAACGTGTCGGTGTACGAACCTGCCGACGCGATGGCCTATCTGGAGAGTGGACAGGCATGACAGGGAATCGGAGCGTGCTGGTCACCGGCGCCAGTCGGGGCATCGGCCGGGCCATCGCGCTGCGCGTCGCGCGCGATGGGTTCGACGTAGCCGTGCACTGCCGCAGCCGCGTGGACGAGGCGCAGGCAGTGGCGGACGAAATCCAGGCACTGGGCCGGCAGGCCCGCGTGCTGGCGTTCGATGTGGCCGACCGGGATGCCGCACGCGGCGCATTGGAGGCCGATGTCGAGGCGCACGGTGCGTACTACGGTGTGGTGTGCAATGCCGGCATCGCCCGCGACGGCGCATTTCCTGCGTTGTCGTCCGAAGACTGGGACCAGGTCATCCACACCAACCTGGACGGCTTCTACAACGTGCTGCATCCGCTCATCATGCCGATGGTGCGGCGGCGCCGGCCCGGTCGCATCGTCACCCTGTCGTCGGTGTCCGGGCTGGCCGGCAACCGCGGCCAGGTCAACTACAGCGCGGCCAAGGCCGGCATCATCGGTGCCACCAAGGCGCTGGCGCTGGAGCTGGCGAGCCGCCAGATCACCGTCAACTGCGTGGCCCCGGGCCTGATCGAGACCGAAATGCTCAACGATGAAGTGGTCGAACACGCCCTGAAGCTGATTCCGGCCGGCCGCGTGGGGCATCCCGATGAGGTGGCCGCAACGGTCGCGTTCCTGCTGTCCGAGCCGGCCGGCTACATCACCCGGCAGGTGATCTCGGTCAACGGGGGCATGCTCTGATGGCCGCTGATCGTCGCGTGGTGGTGACCGGTGCCGCTGCCATCAGTCCGCTTGGCCACGACTGGCCCACCATCCACGCGCACCTGCGCAGCTGCCGCAACGCAGTGCGCACCATGCCGGAATGGGATGTCTACGCGGGCCTGAACACCAAGCTGGCCGCGCCTGCGCAGGACTTCACGCTGCCGCCGAACTACAACCGCAAGACCACCCGCTCGATGGGCAAGGTCGCGATCATGTCGGTGCGCGCCACCGAGATGGCCCTGCGCGAGGCCGGCCTGCATGAGCATCCGGTGCTGCGCAGCGGCCGCACCGGCGTGGCCTACGGTTCGTCCTCCGGCAGCCACGAAGCGACCGGCGAGTTCGGCCGCATGCTCAACGAGTTCACCACCGATGGCATCAGTGCCACCACGTACCTGAAAATGATGAGCCATACCGCGCCGGTCAACATCGGCGTGTTCTTCGGCCTGTCCGGGCGTGTCTACACCACCTCCAGCGCCTGCACGTCAGGCAGCCAGGGCGTCGGAGCGGCGTATGAAGCCATCCGCAGCGGCAAGCAGACGGTGATGGTGGCCGGCGGTGCCGAGCAGCTCGACGCCACCGCTGCAGCGGTGTTCGACACCCTGTTCGCCACCAGCGTGCGCAACGATGCGCCGCAGTCGACGCCGCGGCCCTTCGATGCAGGCCGCGACGGCCTGGTACTGGGCGAGGGCGCCTGCACGCTGATCCTGGAGGACATGGAGCACGCCCTCGCACGCGGTGCGTCCATCCTTGCCGAGGTGGTCGGCTACGGAACCAACAGCGACGGCCAGCACGTCACCCAGCCCAGCGCCGACACCATGGCCCAGACCATGCGCCTGGCCCTGGAGGACGCCGGGCTCGACGCGGCGCGGATCGACTACGTCAACGCCCACGGCACCGCCACCGATCACGGCGACATCGCCGAGACACAGGCCACCGCGCAGGTGTTCGGCAGCCGCGTGCCGATCAGCTCGCTGAAGAGCTACGTCGGGCACATGCTCGGCGCGTGCGGAGCGTTCGAAGCCTGGCTGAGCATCGAGATGATGCGTGCCGGCTGGTTCGCGCCGACCCTCAACCTGGCCGAGGTCGATCCGCGCTGCGGCCAGCTGGACTTCATCACCGGGCACGGCCGCGATCTGCAGGCCGAGTACGTGATGAGCAACAACTTCGCCTTCGGCGGCATCAATACCTCGCTGGTATTCCGCCGTTGGAGCGAATGACCCCCGCACCCCATCCGCACCACCCCCAACGCACCCCGGACAAGGAGATGTTTCGATGCGCCGCACCCTGATGATCGCCAGTGCCACCCTTCTGCTGGCTGTGACTGCCACGGCTTCCGCCCGTGACACCCGAGTCGAGCAGTCCCTGCAGGAACTTGTCAGCTCGCAGGCCGCCCGCGATGCCGGCATCGATGGCAGCGTGCGCTTCTATCTGGCCGGTCAGCCGGTCAGCGTGCAGCAGCGTCTGGGTGAAGACGTCACCAACCGGAAGACCAACGCCGCCAACAAGAGCGATGCCGAAGCCTGCCGCTGGGTGGCGCTGTCGGCGCTGCGCGCACTGCAGGACGGCGCCCGCTCGCGTGGCGCCAATGCGGTGGTCGACATCGTCAGCTACTACAAGAAGAACGAGTTCAGGAGCGCGAGCAACTACGAGTGCTGGGCGGGCACGTTCGTGGCCGGCGTCGCCCTGAAGGGCACCTACGCCAAGGTCAAGTAAGCATCCGTGTGGCGGCGGCCGAGGCTGAACGCCGCCGCCACATTGCTGAACCCCGCCGGGGAAACGCCGTCGATCCTGCCGGCATCGTCGGCCGACGGCTTTCCCCGGTGTCGGCTTTCCGACACAATCAGGGCTCTTCCCGGGTTATCGTCCCGTGGACATGCACGCCTACGTCTATAAAAGCCAACTCAAGCCGGACACCTTCGTCTACGTTCCCCGACGCGATGACTTCAGCGCGCTGCCTGCGCCGCTGGTGGCGTCGCTGGGCACGCTCACCTTCGTCCTGGACGTGGCCCTGGAGCCGCAGCGCCGCCTCGCCCAGGCCGATCCGGCCAAGGTGCGCAGCGAAATGAGCGAACGCGGGTTCTACCTGCAGGTGCCGCCGTCGGTGACCAGCATGATGCCGCGCCACAATGACTGAGCTTTCCCGTCCGCGCGCCCTGTCGATCGCCTTCGTCCTGGGTGCCCTGCTGGCGCTGGGTGCCGCCGTCGGCGGCCTGCCGGGGGCGGTGCTTGCTGCGCTGGCGCAGCCGGCGTATGCCCTGGGCATTTCGTGGTGGCGGCGCAGCCGTGCGGTACTGCCGCCGAAGTTGATCGCGCAGCAGGACCTGCCGGCCCTGCTGGCGCTGTGGACCGCCGCGCCGGTACTGCTGGCCCTGCTGCTGGCCTGGCCGCTGGCGGCACTGCGCGACAGCGGCAGCCTGGCGGCGGTGCTGGGGCTGAGCGTGCTGGTCAGTGCCGGTTTGCTGGCGGCCTGGCGTACGTGGCCGCTGTGGAATGATGTCGAGCGGCTGGATGGCAGCCTGGCGCAGCACTGGCAGGCGTTGGCCGGCCGTGACCTCACCGCCTGGCGTGGCCTTGTCGTGGCCGCGCTGGTGATCGCGCTGGCCGCACTGGTGGTGTTGCCGGCATGGCCAGGGCTGCTGCCGGAAAGCGCGCGCTGGCCCGCCACGTTGACCGTGCTGCTGGGGTCGCCGTTGCTGCATCTGCTGCTGCAGCGGGTCGCACCGGCGCCACTGGTGTCGCTGCGCGTGAACCCGGGCCCGCTGGCCGATGCCGGTGCGGCACACGCGCCGCTGTTCCCCGCTGCCAGCGAGACCACGCCGCTGGAGGCGATGGCCCCGCAGGAACTGACGCCTGCGCTGCATGAAGCGGCGCGCCACGGTCGCATCGACCGGGCGCTGCAGCTGCTGCAGGCCGGCGCGGACCCGCACGCGTTGCCGGACCCGAACTGGCGTGATCAGCGCAGCCTGGCGGTACTGGCGGCGGTGTTGCCGGACCTGCGCCTGCTGCGTGAACTGATTGCCCGCGGGGTCGATGTGAACGCGCCGCACCGGGGCATGACGCCGCTGCTGGCGGCCACCCGCGACAGCTGGCATGGTCGCCCCGAAGCCGTGATGACCCTGCTGGCCAATGGCGCCGATTCTCGCGCTACCGACAGCGAGGGCAACACGCCGCTGCACCACGCGGCTCGAAGCTCCGACCCCGGCGTTGCCGCGCTGCTGCGCGATGCCGCGGCCGAAGTGGATGCACTCAACCACGAGGGCTGGTCCCCGCTGGCCGTGGCCTGCCAGGTAGGCAACTGGCGCCTGGCCCGCTTCCTGCTCGAACGCGGTGCCCGCACCGAGCCGGCGGACGGCACGCCGGTCCTGCTCGCCGCAGCCGCCACCGAAGACGATGATCCGGCCGGCGTGCAGCTGCTGCTCAAGCACAAGGCGCGTGCGGATGCGCGCGACCGCCAGCGTCGCAGCGCACTGCACGAAGCGGCCCTGGCCGGCCACGTTGAAATCATCGGCGTGCTGCTCGCTGCCGGTGCAAACCTGGAAGCACGCGACGCGCTCGGTCGCACGCCGTGGCTGGAGGCCGCGCGTGCCGGTCGCGCCGCCGTCATCGAACACCTCCTGCCGCACAAGCCCGACCTGGTGGCTGTCGATGGCGAGGGCCGCAACGCGGTGCAGCTGGCGGCCATGGCCGATACGGTTTCGCCCCTGCTGGTCAAGCGCCTGGTCGAACTGGGCATCACCGCCGATGCGGCCGATCCGGTCGGTCGGCGTGCGGTCGACTACGCGGCCGAAGCCGGTCGCTGGGCCATCGTCGCGCTGCTTGATCCGTCCTATCCGCTGCCTGCGGCGGTCAGCGATGGCCTGGCCGAGCGCGGTGAGGCCGCCAGCGCCAGTGGCCTGCTGCCTGATCGGCCGCCGCTGACCCTGCTGCGTGAAGCACTGGGCTTCGGCAACACCGACGGCATGGCCGCCCTGGCCAGGCTGTGCCAGCCGCAGGAGCTGGGCAGCCTGCTGCTGGATCCGGAGCTGGCGCTGGAGCCGCGTGCCGTGGATTGGCTGCTGGCCCATGGTGCCGACCCCTATGTGCGAGATGCCTGCGCCGACACGCCGATGTTCGCGCTGCTGTCGCGCGGCGTCGATGCGGTGCCGGCGCTGCAGGTCATGCTGCAGCATGGCCTGTCGCCGGCCGGCCGCGGCGGCCTGGCCCGTTTCCTGGCCGCCTGCGCGCAGCACGATCAGGCGGCCCGCGGACTGGAACAGCTGGCGCTGGAACTGCTGGAGCGGGGTGCTGATCCGTTCGCCGCATCGCCGGCAGGCGATCCGCCGCTGTCGTTGGCGGTGCGCCTGGGCTGGCTGCGCCTGCAGCAGGCCCTGCTCAAGACCGGTGTCGACCGTGAGGCGCGCGACAGCCATGGCATGACCGCCCTGCACCTGGCGACCGCGCTGGCCCGGGAAGGTGCGCTGAAGCTGCTGGTACAGCACGGCGCCTCGCCGGAGGCACGCGCCGCCGATGGCCAGACCCCCCTGGGTGTGGCGCTGTCGAGTGGTCGTCGTGATCTGGCCGACTGGCTGGACTGGCGGGTGTGGCCACTGCCACGCCGTACCCTGCGCGATGCCGACCTGCCCTCTGCGGCGATGGCCGGCGATGTCGATGCGGTGCGTCGCCTGATCGATCTGGGGTTCGCCGTTGATGCCGTGGATGCGCAGGGCTGCACGGCGCTGCTGCGTGCCGCCGGCGGCGGCCACCTGGCGGTGACCGACCTGCTGCTGGCACGGGGCGCCGATCCGCAGCACGCAGCGGCCAGCGGCGCAACGCCGTTGTCGGCCGCGGTCAGCATGCGCCAGGTCGAGATCGTGTCGGCCCTGCTCGATGCCGGTGCCAAGCTCGAACACCGGCTGCCGGGGGGAGTGACCGTGCTGATGCTGGCCTCCGCGCTGGGCCTGCCGGACATCGTCGCGCGCCTGCTGACCGCAGGTGCCGATGTACACGCCGGAGACGCGCAGCAACTGGGCCCGCTGCACTGCGCGGCCCTGTACGGCTTCAGCGCACGTGACCGCCCGCGGTTGCTGGCGTTGCTGGACACGCTGCTGCTGGCCGGTGCCGAACCGGACCAGGCCGCCGCCGGTTCGGTCACACCGCTGCTGCTGCTGCTGGGAGCGCGCGCCGAGCCGGGTACGGCCTGCGACGAGCAGGTGGTGATGGCCGCGGTGGAGCGTCTGCTGGAAGAGGATGTCAGCCTGGACGTGCGCGATCCGCGTGGTTTCGGCCCGCTGCACCTGGCGGCGCTGCACGGCCTGCCGCTGCTGGTACAGCGCCTGCTGCGTGCCGGCGCCGACCCAGACGTGCGGGACAGCCTGAACCGCAGTCCGCGCGAGATCGCCGTGATGCGTGGCTTCATCGACGTTGCCGGCGAGTTCGAGCCGCGCGTACCGGGCGTGTCCTCGATGGCCCGGTTCCTGCGCGACAACGGCTGAGAATCGGGGTCAGAACCCTTTCCGTTGGAAAGGGCGCTGACCCCGATCCTGCGGATCCTGCCGCTGGTGAATGCCGAGCGATGCTCGGCCCCTTTGCGCCGTCAGCGCTGCGTGTCGCCGTCGCTTTCCGCGTCGGCCTCGAACAGATGCATCAGGTCATTGCGGGCATCGCGCGAGGTCTGGATCACGGCCGCCTCGTCGTCGTACACCAGATACTGGTCGCGCAGCAGCTGTTCGTCGTGTTCGCGGAAGCGCTGCACATGGCGTTGGGCAACCTCGGGTGCCACCCCCAGCGCGGTCAGCACGCGACCGCTCATTTCCAGGCTGGTAGCGAACACTTCGCGGAACGGTTCGGCCGACATGTCCATCAGTCGCCATGCATGCTGGCGGTTGCGCGCACGTGCCAGCACCTTCGCCTCCGGATACAGGCGCCGCACCATCCGTACCGCACGCAGATTGGTCTCCGGGTCGTCCACGGTGATCACGAACACATCGATATGTTCACCACCGGCGGCGCGCAGCATCTCCGGGCGCGTCGGATCGCCATAGTAGAGCTGGTTGCCGAAGCGACGCAGGTCGGCCACCGTGTCCGGGTTCGCTTCCAGTGCCACGAACGGCACCTTCTGTGCGGTCAGCAGGCGCGCGATCACCTGGCCGACGCGGCCCATGCCGGCAATCAGGACTTTCGGCCGGTTGTCCGGCGCGACCTTGTCGGCGTCGGCCGCGGCGCGCGGGGCCACCTTCTCCTGCCCGAGCAGCCGCATCAGGGCGATCATCAGCAGCGGCGTGATCGCCATCGACAGGCCGACAATGGCCACCAGCCGGTCGTGGTTGGCGTTGCCCAGCAGATGCGCGCGCTGCGCCTCGTTGAACACCACGAAGGCGAACTCGCCGCCCAGCCACAGCACGCTGCCCAGCAGCAGCGATTGCCGCGAACCCAGCCGGGCAATGCGGCCGATGGCATACAGCAGACTGAACTTGACCACCAGCAGGATGGCCACGCCAGCGGCGATCAGCCACGGCTCGGCGGCGATGCGGTCGAGATCGATGCCCATGCCGACGGCGATGAAGAACAGGCCCAGCAGCAGGCCCTTGAACGGCTCGATCTGCGCTTCCAGCTCGTGCCGGAACTCGGAATCGGACAGCAGCACGCCGGCCAGGAACGCACCCAGGCTGGGGCTCAGGCCGGCCTCCTGCATGAACCACGCCGTGCCCAGCACGACCAGCAGGGCGGTGGCGGTGAATACCTCCGGGCTGCGGGTACGGGCGATGACACCGAACAGCCGGCGCAGGACCGGCCGCCCGCACAGGATCACCACGGCCAGCGCGCCCAGCGCCACTGCGGCGTCCTCCCAACGCAGCGTCTGGTTCTTGACGCCGCCCAGCAGCGGGATGGCCGCCAGCAGGGGGATCGCGATCAGGTCCTGGAACAGCAGGATGGCAAAGCCGAGCCGGCCGTGGTCGCTGTTGATCGCCTTGTGCTCGGACAGCAGCTGCAGGCCCACGGCCGTGGAGGACAGCGCCAGCGCCACGCCCACCACCAGCGCGCTCTTCCACTGGAAGTGATCGAGCAGCAGCAGGCCGCCCAGTACCAGGCCGGACAGCGCCACCTGCGCGGCACCGGCGCCGAACACCGAGCGCCGCATCACCTTCAGGCGGGCCGGCGACAGTTCCAGCCCGATCACGAACAGCAGCATCACCACGCCGATCTCGGCCGCACCGAGGATGCGGTCGGCGTCCTGCACGAAGCCCAGCCCATCCGGCCCCAGCACCACCCCCGCGGCCAGGTAGCCCAGTACCGCGCCGAAGCCGAAGCGCTTGAACACCGGCACCGCGATGACGGCCGCCAGCAGCAGGACCAGGGCCAGTTCCAGACCGCCGCTATGCATGGGAATACCTGGTCATCGCAGAGGCCTGCCGTACGTGGGTGCGGGGAGGAGAGGGGCGGCGGACGCCGCTGCGACATTATGCGCGCCGCATCGTGCACGCGCGGCAATGGCCGCTGCGGGTTGACCTGCGCGGCCGGCAGGTCCAGACTGCCCGCCGCTGGCGGCCTGCCGCCGGCACACGCATCCCGGAGTTCCCAACCCATGTCCAGCGACAGTAGAAGTCGACCTCGTTCGACGCCAGCGATGGCCACCGCCTGACATCGGGACGGTTCGCCTGCGTTGGCGTTGCGCGAGGTCGCACCCCACAAGGCAAACCGATGAACCAGAAGCAATTGCTGCGTCCAGTGGCCGATGCCGCTGCATTGGCGGCACCGCTGGCGGACTACAACACCGCCGACGCGGTGGAGTTCCTCAACACGCTGGAGCTGCAGCGCGCTGCCGACACGCTGGCGGCGCTGCCGCTGCCGCGTGCAGTGAAGATGCTGGAAGCCCCCGAACTGCATCGCAGCGGCGAGCTGGTGGCCGCGCTGCCGCCGGCGCGGGCCGCTGCGCTGCTCGGGCTGATGGCCGACGACCGCGCCACCGACATCGTTCACGAACTGGATGAGGACGAGCGCGCGCGGCTGATCCCGTTGCTGGGCGCCGATGCCCGCCAGGCCATCCAGACGCTGCTCGGCTACCCGCCAAACACGGCCGGTGCGCTGATGACCACCGAGTACGTCGCCGTGCCGGCCAGCTGGACGGTGGCGCAGACGCTGCAGCACATCCGCCAGGTCGAGCGCACGCGCGAGACCGTGTACGCGATCTACGTCCTGGACCCGGCCAGCCAGCGTCTGCAGCAGGTGGTGACCATGCGCCGCCTGATCACCGGCCTGCCCGAGGAGTCGATCCTCGAGGTGGCCCAGGTCAATCCGCCAGTAACCGTGGACGCGTTGATGGACCAGGAAGAGGTGGCGCGGCTGATCCGTCGCCACGACCTGCTGGCCATTCCGGTGGTCGATGCCAGCCAGCGGATGCTGGGCATCGTCACCGTGGACGACGTGCTTGATGCGTTGATCGAGGAATCCACCGAAGACGCGCACAAGTTCGGCGGCATGGAAGCGCTGGACAAGCCGTACATGCAGATCGGCTTCCTGGAGATGCTGCGCAAGCGCGCCGGCTGGCTGAGCGTGCTGTTCCTGGGCGAGATGCTGACGGCCAGCGCCATGCAGCACTACGAGGACGAACTGGCACGCGCGGTGGTGCTGACCTTGTTCATCCCGTTGATCATGAGTTCCGGCGGCAACTCCGGCTCGCAGGCCACCTCGCTGCTGATCCGCAGCCTGGCGCTGCGCGAGCTGCGCCTGCGCGACTGGTGGAAGGTGGCCCTGCGCGAGATTCCGACCGGCATGGTGCTGGGTGCCATTCTCGGTGCCCTGGCGATCGTCCGCATCGTCATCTGGCAGCTGGGTGGCCTGCACGACTACGGCGAGCACTGGGTGCTGCTGGCGATCACGATCGGTGCGGCGCTGGTGGGCATCGTCACCTTCGGGTCATTGTCGGGTTCGATGCTGCCGTTCGTGCTCAAGCGGCTGGGATTCGACCCGGCCAGCGCATCCGCCCCGTTCGTGGCCACGCTGGTCGACGTGACCGGGCTGGTGATCTACTTCAGCATCGCCGCGATGATCCTGCGCGGCACGCTGCTGTAGGGCCTGTCGCCCCGCATGCGGCGGGGCGCCGCATCCCCCGCCTGCTTTGTTGCGCTGGATCATGCGCCTGTTGCGCGGGTGCGTGTACCGTAGGCGCATGAGTACCTACCACCTGCAGTCAGTGTTCCGCCCGCAGTCGGTTGCCGTGATCGGCGGCAGTCCGCGCGAGCGCTCGGCCGGCCGCGCGGTGATGCGCAACCTGCGCGGTACGGGCTTCCCCGGCAAGGTGGCGTGGATCAACCCGCGCCATGCCGAAATCGATGGCATCCGCACGGTGAAGCGGCTGAAGGATCTGGACTGGGTGCCGGATCTCGTGGTGATCACCGCGCCAGCCGCCATCGTGCCGCAGGTGGTGCGTACCGCGGCCGAGCGGGGCGTGCAGGCGGCGATCATCCTCACCGCGCATCTGGGGGATGGCCCGGGTTCACTGTCGGCGCAGGTGGAGGCCGTGGCCCGCCGGCACGGTCTGCGCATCCTGGGCCCGCATTGCCTGGGTGTGATCGCGCCGCATGCACGGCTCAACGCCAGCATCGCCGCACACTTCCCGCAGGCTGGCGATCTTGCGTTGATCTCCGAGTCCTCGGCGATCGCCGCGGCGCTGGTGGAATGGGGCGTGGCGCGTTCGGTGGGATTCTCCGCCGTGGTCTCGCTGGGCGATACGCTGGACGTCGACTTCGGCGATCTGCTGGACTATTTCGCCACCGATTACCGCACGCGCGCCATCCTGCTCTACGT
>NZ_JAODZG010000044.1:0-27316 GCF_029835135.1 Stenotrophomonas sp. GD04145
GGACCCACCCCGCCTACCTTCAGGAAGCCCGCTTTTGACGTTGACGTTGACGTGGCTTCGGCCTCTGCGGGTGCAGGGCGCAGCCCTGCAGAGAGAACCCTTACCTGAACAGGCCTTTTTGCGTGAAGTCTCAAACATCGTTTAGACTTGCGGAGTCTGCAGCGGCCGTCCGTTTCCCTCCGGGATCGCCGGCGACCAGGGTCCGCCCTCTTCGCCCGCCCCCACTCCGACGCCGTTCGTCACGCATTCCAGCCTGCGCTTCGTGCCGGCTGCACCCAATTCTCGCAGCGCGGTTCACGGGAACGCTCCGAGTCAGCCGATCAGTTTGATCTGCCCCCGTCTGTCCATTCGGACAGGCGTTTCTTGTACTTGGAGCACACTCGATGTCTTTTGAATCGCTGGGCCTGGCGCCCTTCCTGCTGCGTGCGCTGGCCGAGCAGGGCTACGAAAACCCGACCCCGATCCAGCAGCAGGCGATCCCGCTGGCGCTGGCCGGTCGCGACCTGCTGGCCGGCGCACAGACCGGTACCGGCAAGACCGCAGCCTTCGGCCTGCCGCTGCTGCAGCATCTGGGCACCGCGCCGCAGGAAGTGCGTGGCGGTGGCCCGCGCAAGCCGCGCGCACTGATCCTGGCCCCGACCCGCGAGCTGGCCACCCAGGTTCATGACAGCCTGCGCGGCTACAGCAAGTATCTGCGCATCCCCAGCGCCTGCATCTACGGCGGCGTCGGCATGGGCAACCAGCTGGACATCCTGCGCCGTGGCGTGGACCTGCTGGTGGCCTGCCCGGGCCGCCTGATCGATCACCTGGAGCGTCGCAGCATCGACCTGTCCGGCATCGAACTGCTGGTGCTGGACGAAGCCGACCGCATGCTTGACATGGGCTTCCTGCCGTCGATCAAGCGCATCCTGGCCAAGCTGCCCAAGCAGAACCGTCAGACCCTGCTGTTCTCGGCCACGTTCGAGGACAACATCCGCCAGCTGGCGCTGGAGTTCATGCGCAACCCGGAACAGATCCAGGTGACGCCGAAGAACACCGTGGCCGAGACCATCACCCATCGCGTGCATCCGGTCGACGCCGGCCGCAAGCGCGACCTGCTGCTGCACCTGCTGGCACAGGACAGCCGTGAGCAGACCCTGGTGTTCGCCCGGACCAAGCACGGCAGCGACAAGCTGGCCGCGTTCCTGGAGAAGTCGGGCATCAAGACCGCGGCGATCCATGGCAACAAGAGCCAGGGCCAGCGGCTGCGTGCGCTGGGTGACTTCAAGGCCGGTCGCGTGACCGTGCTGGTGGCCACCGACATCGCGGCGCGAGGCATCGACATCAACGAGCTGCCGAAGGTGATCAACTTCGACCTGCCGATGGTCGCCGAGGATTACGTGCACCGCATCGGCCGTACCGGCCGCAACGGCTCCACCGGCCAGGCGATCTCGCTGGTGGCGCAGGACGAGGTCAAGCTGCTGCGCGCAATCGTGCGCCTGCTCGGACGCGACATGGACATCCGCGATGTGCCGGGCTTCGAACTGCAGGTGCCGATCCGCTGGGGCAACAGTGCGCCGGGCAAGGCCGAGCACGACACCGGCGAGCGCGCCCCGCGCAAGAGCCACGCGCGACGTCCGCACGGCGATGCGCCGCGCCATGCCCACGCCGGCCCGAAGAAGGCCGGTGGTGGCCGTCGTGAGGGCGGTGGCAACGGCCAGCAGCGTGCCGGCGCTGGTCAGGGCCAGCGTCGTGGCGGAGGCGGCAACGGCGGTGGTCGTGGCCGCGGCCAGGGCGGCGGCGGTCGCGCCGGCTGATCCTGACTGACAGGAATGAGGCGTCCCGCTGCGCGGGGGGCCTCATATCGGGGACGGCGCTGGCGCGCCGTCCCTTTTTTGTTGCCCGCGCATCGAACAAGGCGCCAGACGCCTCACCCGCGCGCTTTCGCCGGATTCGCCAGATTCCCGAAGAAGATCGCATTGATCAGCAGTCGATCCGTGCCATGCCAGTACTTGCGGTGTGCCGGATCATCGGCGAACAGCACCACGTTGCCCTTTCCCTGGGCCGACACCAGCAGCCACGCACTGCCTGCCACCCGCGCACGATTGCGCTCGGACAGGTAACCGTTGACCCGTGGTGACGCGTCGATGCGCACCACCGTCGAGAACGGATTCGCACTCGGCTGCAGCGTCACGCTGTTTTCCTTGTTCACCGCCAGCTGCCGGCCCGGCACGCCGAACGCCAGGGGATGGCTGGTATCGACATCGGCGCTGAGGATGTTGCCGCTCACCCGCTCGATCGCAGCGATGTCGCGCTGGTCACCGAAGGCGCGACGGGATTCGTCGCCGGCCTCTTCGTCCTTGCCGGTCTTCTCGCCATCGGCGAGCTTCTGCTCGATCGCCCACTTCGACGCGCTGCCATAGGTCACCAGCGAGCCGCCGGCCTGCACCCAGCGCTTCAGTGCGGCCACCGCGGTCGCATCGACACTGCTGTAGGTGCCACCGGACAACACGAGCGTGGTATAGCGATCCAGCGGAACCTTGCCCAGCTGCTGCGGATCCAGCTTGCTGGCCGGCAGGTGCAGGTGCTGGTCCAGCAGGAACCAGGCCGATCCGATCTCGGTGGCCGCCACGCCTTCGCCCATCACCAGTGCCACGACCGGCTTGCGCAGTGCCTTCACGCCATCGCTGCCGAGATCGATGCCCTCGCGGCTGCGGCCACTCGACAACGCATGCACCCGTACGCCTGAAGCACGCGCCGCCGCGGCCACCGCGTCGAGCAGCGCCGCCCCCTGCAGTGGCTGGCCGGCGACCGGAACGACGATGCTGCCGGCCGCGAAAGCCACGTCGCCCTGTGCGGTTCCGGCGGTGAACGGCTGGAATGCAGCGCGGGCGGCCAGTCCCCTGCCCTGCAGCTCGGCCAGCGCACGGCTGGCGTTGTAGTCACGCCAGTCGATGGCATAGGCGAACGCCGCCTGGCCGCCGACGACCGCGCCCTGCAGTGGTGGCAGCTCGCTCACCTGTGCACCGCCGTCGATGCGGCTGCGGCTGCCGGCGAAGACCACGCCGTAGGCTGGCGCAATAGCGTAGCTGGTGCTGCCATAGAACACGTCGCCCTTGATCGGCGGCGTCTCGGCGAAGATCGAGTGCACCAGGCGGAACTGCGCCTGCTGCACGGGCACGACATAGGCACTGCCTGCCTGGAAGCGCTTCCCCTCGACGGTGACATCGCGATCCAGCGCGCGTACCTCGATCCGGTGCAGGAGCAGCAGTTCAAGCAGGCGCCGGGTCAACGCCGGATCATGCGCGTCGCCGAACACGAAGGTCTTCTGCGGCTGCTGCGCGGCCTGCTTCAATGCGCTCTGGAAGAAGGTCTTCTGCAGGTCGAACAGGCCACTGCGCTCGGCCACCGCACCGCGCACCGTGCCCAGGCCGGTGGCGACCTGATTGCGGATGGTGAACGGGAAGGTCAGCAGCCCGTTCACCGACTCCTGCACCCGTCCCCGCGAACTGGCCTGCTCGACGGTGACACCGACCGCGCCATGGAAGTCCGGATAGGTCGAGCCATACACCGGCGAGAAGTTGTCGAAATTCTCCCCCGTGTAGTACAGCGACCCCAGTGCGTCCAGCGCCTGTGCGTGGTACGTGGCCAGCGTCCTGTTGAACTCGTAGGAGGCGGCCGGGATCAACGGGCTGTGCATGCTCTTCGGCGAAGGCTCGAAGTAGTACGTGCTGTCCTTGCCCATCTCGTGGAAGTCGATCTGCACGTTCGGGTACCACTGGTGGAAGGCGGCCACCTTCGGCCGCGAATCCTGCTGGGTCAGCGCCAGCCAGTCGCGGTTGAGATCGGTGAAGTAATGGTTGGTACGGCCCTGCGGGAACGGCTCGACATGCTCCTTGTCAGCCGGATCGGCCGAGGCCGGGTCCGATGCCCAGGCGTTGTGCCAGTTGGCGGCACGGTCGCGTCCGTCCGGATTCTGCGCCGGGTCGAACAGCACCACCGCCTGCTGCAGCCATTGCTGGGTTTCACTGCTGCGATTGGCCACCAAGTAATACGCGGTGAGCATCGCCGCTTCGCCGCTGGAGGTTTCATTGCCATGCACACTGTAGCCCAGCCAGACCACCACCGGGCTGTCACCGGCTGCGCTGCGCGGTTGTGCCGGATCGACCAGGGTCGCGTGCTGCTGGCGGATCTGTTCCAACCGCGCCTGGTTGCTGGCCGCGGTGATGGTGGCAATCAGCAGGGGGCGGCCTTCATAGCTGCGTCCAATGTGCTGGACGCGGATCCTGTCCGAATGCCTGGCCAGTTCCTCGAAATAGGCGACCAACTGGTCGTGGCGGGTGTAGCGGCTGCCGATCGGATAGCCGAGGAACTGCTCCGGCGTGGGAATGGCGCTGTCGAACGCGCCGGCCTCGCTGGCCTGCGGGAAGAAATAGGCGCTCTGCGCCTGCGCGGACAACGCGGGGAACACTGCGCTGGCAGCGGCGATCAGCAACGGAAGAACGGCACGGCGGTGGAAGGACACGGTGACTCCCCGGAAACAGGACGGCAGAGGGCAACGTGGCCGGTCACGGCAGGTGACCGGCCACGGCGGTGGATCAGAAGCGGTAGTCGAAGCCCAGCGTGAAGTAGCGACCCCGCAGGTCGTACTGGGTGAAGTCATACGGCGCACGGATGCCCGGGAACGACGCATCGTAGGGCGGCGTCTTGTCACCCAGGTTCTGCACCTTGGCGTACAGGGTCAGGCTGTCGATGCCGGTGTACCCCAGGTACAGGTCGTACTGGCTGTAGCTGCCGACACGCTGCTGCACTGCCTTGGCGGCGGTACTGGCTTCCTGCCGATAGCTGCTGGTGTAGTACCAGGTCACCGCCGCGTTGAAGTCGCCGTACTTCCAGTCCAGCGTGGTGGTGGCCTTGTCCTTGGGCAGGGTGGCGCCGAGGTTGCTGCCGGCGTAGTCGACCAGGGGCCCACCGACCACGGTCGGACGGCGGTAGTCACGGACGTGGGTGTAGGCCGAAGACAGGGTGAAATCTCCCAGGCGCGCCGTCGGAATGCGCTGGCGCAGTTCCACGTCGATGCCCGATGTCTTCAGCTCGCTCAGGTTCTGGTAGCGGTTGTAGACGGCCTGCAGCTTGCCGCGCTCATCGCGCTGCACGGCACCGGCGACGTTGTCGTTGATCAGCGTCTGGGTGTTGTTGGTGCCGACCAGGTTGTCGAGCTGGATACGGTAGTAGTCGACACTCAGATTGGTGTTTGCCCACGGTGACAGCACCACGCCGAAGTTCACGCTCCTGGTGCGCTCCGGCTTCAGGTCACTGTTACCCACGGTGAAGAACGTCGGGCTCTGCCGCGAGCCCGGCACATCCGGGTCGCGCGGATCGACCACGCTGCCGTAGGAGATGCTGGTGCTGTTGGAGTTCTCCGACAGCGAGGGCGCACGGAAGCCCTTCGAGGCCGACGCGCGCACCAGCAGGAAGTCCAGCGGTTGCCAGCGCAGTCCGAGCTTCGGCGAGAACGCATCGCCGAAGTCATCGTAGTGATCGGCACGCGCAGCGGCGGACAGTTCCAGGGTCGAGGCCAGCGGCACGTTCACTTCCGCGTACGCAGCGCTGACCTGGCGCTCGCCGTGCACCTCGGCGATGGCCGGACGCACCTGCAGGCCGGCATCGATCTGCCAGGGGTTGTTCGAATCGAGCTTCTCGCGGCGCCACTCGGCGCCAGCGGCAAAGCCGATGTCACCGGCCCAGGTGCGGCCCAGGCTGCCCGAGATCTTCGCATCGACACCCTGCAGCTTCGATTCGGCCGGACGCAGCGTGGCGATGTTGATCGCATCACGCACCGACTGCGGGGTGGCCGCCGGGTCGAGCAGATTGTAGCTGCCGCTGGCCAGCGCATCGGCCAGCGCCCAGCGGTTGGCGAAGCCGCCCGAGACGGTCTCACGCTCGCTGCTGCGCGCACCGAACGCCGCCACTTCCCAGTCCCAGTTGGCAGTGGTGCCGCGCAGGCCGAACACGCCGCGATAGGCGGTGGAGCGGTTGGTCTTGATGGTGCCGCCGAGATCGAAGAACGTGTACTCGATTGGCACGGCACGCCCGTAGGGATTGTACGGATTGCCCGCCGGCAGCTGCGACGACACCGGCTCGGCCAGGCCGGTCTCGGCATTCAGGGCGAAGCGGCCGCTTTCCAGGGTGAAGAACGGGCTGCTGCCGAACCAGGCCGCGCTCTTGATCTGGCTGTACAGCACTTCACCGAACGCTTCGACGTTGTCGCCCAGGCGGAAGGTGCCGTTGGCATAGGCCTGGTAGCGCTTCGTGGATGGAATCAGCGTGGTGTACGGCGCTTGGTTGAAGCCGCAGGTGTCGCCAGCCAGGCCGTCGATCGGAGCGCTCGCGACGCGCGTGGTCCCGGTGGGGCAGTTGCCGCTGGCGTCGAGCATCGGCACCGACACGCCATTGATCAGATAGCGCGCACCCTTGGCCGACCAGCCGTTCCAGCGCCCGCCCGGCAGGTCGGTGTAGATGCCGCTCTTGGTCAGATCGCGCTCGTCCTGATCCAAGCGGTCGCGGTTGTAGCCCTGCAGACTGAACAGGATGTTGTAGCCATCGCTGTCCAGATCACCGAGGCCACCCACGAACTTCAGGTTCTGCTCGCGCAGGCCCCCTTGGTCGGCGCCTCCGAAGCTGCCACCGATCTCGGCACCTTCGAAGTTCTGGCGGGTGATGATGTTGACCACGCCGGCCACGGCATCGGAACCATACACGGCCGAAGCACCATCCTTGAGCACTTCGATGCGCTCGACCGCAACCAGCGGCAGGGCATTGAGGTCGACGAAGGTATCGGACAGGCCACCGGCCGGGAAGCCGTAGTTCGCCACGCGACGGCCGTTGAGCAGCACCAGCGTGTTCTTCGGTGACAGGCCGCGCAGGCCGATGCTGGCCGAGCCGGAGGCCCAGCCGTTGTTGGTGGTCTCGTTGTTGGCATTGCCGGTGTTGGCGGAGATCGAGCGCAGCACATCGGCGACGGTGGCCTTGCCGGTCTGTTCCAGCTGCTGGCGGCCGATTACCTGCACCGGATTGGACGCCTCGGTATCGGCGCGCTTGATGTTGGAGCCGGTGACGCGGACGGCGGCCAGGGTACTGGCTTCGCCACTGGCGGCAGCGGTGGTTTCGGCGGCGGCGGACAATGGCGCGGCCAGAGCGGCGGCCAGGGCCGCCACGAGCAGGGTGTGCTGGGGCATGACGATGTGTGGGGTGGTGGTAGGGCGACGAAGTTCCGCAGTAATCCATGACTGGCCGGGGTCCGACCAATAACATCTCTTCATACGGATATAAGAGAAGCTAACATCTCTTCATCCGGATGGAAATAGTCACTCCACTTCGGGGCGGCGCGATCCCGGTCGGATGCGACAGCAGCGGCGTACAATCCGCTCATGGAAATCTTCAAAGTCTTCATGCTTGAGGCGGCCCACCGCCTCCCGAACGTACCGCCGGGGCACAAGTGCGCGCGCCTGCATGGCCACTCCTTCCGGGTGGAACTGAAGGTCGAGGGCGAACCCGGCGCGCAGACCGGCTGGATCATGGATTTCGGGGACGTGAAGGCGGCCTTCCAGCCGATCTACGAACGCCTGGACCACCACTACCTCAATGACATCCCCGGCCTGGAAAACCCGACCAGCGAGAACCTGGCGGTGTGGATCTGGAACGAACTCAAGCCCGCGCTGCCGGCGCTGAGCGAGATCACGGTCCACGAGACCTGCACCTCCGGCTGCCGGTACCGGGGCCCCAGCACCTGAACAACTCATTGATATCTAAAGATTTCTAAAGGCGCCTTGGGCGCCTTTATGATTTTTGTTGCAATGCGGCATCATCGGCGTATGCTGCAATGCATCAAGTCCTTTCCTGACGCCCATGACCGCCGCCTTCAGCGATCGCTTCAGTGATGCCACCCGCCAGCTGGCCGCCGCCGCAACGCGCGCGAACCGGTTGGCGCTGGAGAACGCTGAAAGCATGTTCGGCGTGCAGCTGAAGGCACTGGAACGCAACCTGACCGCGACCGGCGGCTGGCTCGGCGAGCTGGCACGAAGCGAAGATCCGGCCGGATTGCTGTCGCAGGGCGCTCAGCTGTGGCAGGACAACCTGCAGCGGTTTGGGCAGGCCCAGCAGGACGTGGTCGGTCTTGGCCTGCTGGCTGGACGCTCCTGGTCCGAGCTGGTGCAGGGCTACAACGAATCAACAGCGGACGCGACCGGCCACACGCCCTGACGCGACGCTTTCGCTCATTGCATGGGTCCCTCCCCCCATGCAATCCGGACCCGGCAGATCCCTCCCTCTGCCGGGTCTTTTTTTATTCCTCGCCTGCGTGCAGATGCGCGTCTTCGCCCGAGCAGATCGCGAGCGCAAAGGCCTCGCGTCGGCCCGCAGCATGTGGGCAAATGTCCCCCGGCGCATGTTCGCACCTCTGCGCACCGATAACCCCTGCACGCCGGGTGGATGCCCTTGCGTGCGAAGTAAAGGAGGAGGTGACGGCCACCGGCCGGCGCCGGGGGACATTCGCACGCAAAGGCATCCGCCCGGCGCCACACGGAAAAACGCACACACCTGCGCACAGGCAGCCCCAGCCCGAGCGATGCCATGCCAGTGCGGATACCTCCCCATGACGTCCCCACCTGCCCACCAGGCACGGTGCCGTCGTCCGCACACCGCTGCGTGCCGATAACCCCTCAACGCCGGGCGGATGCCCTTGCGTGCGAAGTAAAGGAGGAGGTGACGGCCAACGGCCGGCGCCGGGGGACATTCGCACGCAAGGGCATCCGCCCGGCGCCACAGAAAAAACGAACACACGCACAGGCAGCCTCAACCGAGCGATCCCATGCCAGTGCGGATACCACGCCCGGACGTGTCCCACCTGCCCACCAGCACGGTGCCGTCATCCGCACACCGCTGCGTGCCGATGACCCCTCAACGCCGGGTGGATGCCCTTGCGTGCGAAGTAAAGGAGGAGGTGACGGCCAACGGCCGGCGCCGGGGGACATTCGCACGCAAGGGCATCCGCCCGGCGCCACCCGGAAAACGCACGCACCTACGCACAGGCAGCCTCAACCCGAGCCGTCCCATGACAGTGCGGAGTCCGCACACCGCTGCATGCCGACAGCCCCTGCTCGCCGGGTGGATGCCCTTGCGTGCGAAGTAAAGGAGGAGGTGACGGCCACCGGCCGGCGCCGGAGGACATTCGCACGCAAGGGCATCCGCCCGGCGCCACCCGGAAAAACGCACATACCTGCGCGAAGGGGCAAACACCGCCACCCGGAAACCAGCTGCGCCTAGGCCAACGCCGCCGACTCCGCCCGCGGCAGCTCGAACACGAACGTCGCCCCTGCCTCACTGTCGCGCAGCGCGATGCTGCGGCCATGCAGCTGCACGATACGCTGCACGATCAGCAGCCCCAAGCCACCGTTCTCGCCCCGTCGCGCCCCCAACGCAGCAGGCGCCTGGAACAGCTGCGCACGCACCGCAGCAGCAACGCCGGGACCGTCATCGGAGACGATCACCTCCACGCTGTCAGCCACCGCGCGCAGCCGCACCTCGATCCGCCCTCCCTCCGGCGCATGGCGCAGCGCGTTGTCGAGCAGGTTGGTCAGCACCCGCTCCACCAGACCCAGGTCCGCACGTACCAACGGCAACCCCTGCGGAAAATCCGCGTGCAGCTGCTGGCCGCGCGCCTGCGCCGCCAGCTCGAACTTCTGCAGCACGTCCTGCAGCAGCTCGGGCAGCGCGAACACCTCCCACTCCAGCCGCACCTCGCCGTGTTCCAGGCGTGCCAGCTCGAACAGCGCGCGCGCCAGTCGCCCGACCTTCGCACTCTGCGCCAGGGCAATGCCGAGATAGCGCCGGCGCTCCTCCGGCGACAGCGTCGCGTCCTTCAACGCCATCGTCTCAAGGTAGCCATGCAGTGAAGACAACGGCGTGCGCAGATCATGCGAAATGTTGGCCACCAGCTCGCGCCGCTGCAGGTCCTGCTGGCGCAGCTGCTGCCACTGCTCACCCAACCGCTGCGCCATCTGCGCATGTGCATGTTCGAGGATGACCAGTTCATCGCGCTCACCCGGCCGCAGCGGGCCGGGCGGCGGCAGCGGCGTCGGCGCATCGATGTCGAATGCCTGGATGCGACGTGTCAGGCGGCGCAGCGGCCGGGTCACCCAGTAGAACGCCACCAGGCCGGCCAGCAGGCCCAGGCTGCCCACCAGCATCACCGACCACAAAGTGGTGTTCCACTGGTTGCTGGCGGCGAGGTCGTCGGCGAGCATCTGCCGGTGCTCGCCCACCAGCACCACGTAGACGTAGCCGGCCTGCCGCCCCTGCACCACCAGCGGCGCCACGCTGAACACCTTGCGACCCTCGCTACTGCGCGGATCGTCGCCCAGGATGGGCAGCGGCGCGCCCGCCAGCAGACGGCGCAGCGGTGCCACGTCCACGCGGTTGCGCATCAGGTGCCCGCTGGGTGCGTCGTGGCCTAGAATGCGACCCTGGTCGTCCAGCAGGTACACCTCGACGCTGGGGTTGACCGCCATCAGTTGCCCGAACAGCGCACGCACCGCAGCATCGCGCATGCCGCTGGTATCCATCAGCTCACTGCGCTGCGCGATGTGCTCGGCCAGCCCCAGCGACAGCCGCTGCACGACTTCCTGCTCGTGCCGTGTGTTCGAGCGCATCTGCAGCGCCAGCAGCGCCATGCAGCACATCAGCATCAGCGCCGCGATCACCGCCGCCAGCTTCTGCCACAGGTTCGGCCGGATCATGCCGCCGCCCCGGCCGGGTCCACCAGCTTGTAGCCCCGGCCCCAGACCGTCAGCAATCGCCGCGGGTTGGCCGGATCGGTCTCGATCTTGCTGCGCAGGCGGTTGATATGGGTATTGACCGTATGCTCATAGCCATCGTGCTGGTAGCCCCAGACCTGGTTGAGCAGTTCCATCCGCGCGAACACCTGGCCGGGATGGCGCGCGAAGAACAGCAGCAGATCGAACTCGCGCGGCGTCAGTTCCAGCGGCTTGCCATCCACGTCGGCAGTACGCGCGACCGGGTCAAGCTGCAGTCCTCCCAGCTCGATGGCACCGGCATCGATGCGGGCGTTCTGCGCCATGGCCTCGGCACGACGCAGCAGGGCACGCACGCGCGCCACCAGCTCCGGCATCGAGAATGGCTTGGCCAGATAATCGTCCGCGCCGAGTTCCAGGCCGACGATGCGCTGGGTTTCGCTGCCGCGTGCACTGATGATGATGATCGGGACGTAGCGCGCCATCGCCCGTGCACGCTGGCAGACCTGCAGGCCATCGACGCCGGGCAGCATCACGTCCAGCACCAGCGCATCCCACGGGCCTTCCTGTTCGAGCAGGCGCAGCCCGCCATCACCGCTGTCGGCGTGGGCCACCTCATACCCCTCATCGCCCAGGTGCATGCGCAGCAGGTCGGCGATGTGGGCATCGTCTTCAACGATCAGGACACGTTTCGGGGACATCGGCAGCTCGGGCCAAGGGAGGCTGAGCGCATTGTGGCGCGGGAACGCCGCCGATACCTCACGAAAAATTGAATCCTGCGTGAGGATTCGTTGACCGGAGCAGGCGCAGCATGGCCCCGTCGCCCCTTCCCGGAGTCCGCCATGCCCCTCACCCGCCGCCATCTGCTGGGTCTGGGCGGTATCGCCACCACCGCCGGCCTGCTCGGTCTCGGGGCCTGCAGCCGCGCCGCGCCAGCGGCAGCAGAAACGCGCCCTGCGCGACAGTTCGAGATCATGCGCAGTGATGCTGACTGGCGCCAGCGGCTGACCCCGGCCCAGTACGCAGTGCTGCGCCAGCAGGCGACCGAACGCCCTTGGAGCAGCCCGCTCAACAAGGAACACCGGCAAGGCACGTTCACCTGTGCCGGCTGTGCGCTGCCGCTGTTCTCTTCGTCCACCAAGTTCGAGAGCGGTACTGGCTGGCCCAGCTTCTGGGCACCGTTGCACAACGCTATCGGTGAGGACCGCGACGTCACCTTTGGCATGCTGCGGGTGGAAGTGCATTGCCGCCGCTGCGGCGGCCATCTGGGCCATGTCTTCAACGACGGCCCACGCCCTACCGGCCTGCGCTACTGCATGAACGGCGCGGCGCTGGCCTTCCAGCCCGGACCTGCCGCGCATGACAGCGATGCGGGCTGGCGCGTGCCGGTGGGATCGTCCCCTGCTTCTGGAGCCCGATGATGCTGCTGTTGCTGCTTGCCTATCTTGGCGGTGTGCTGACCCTGCTCAGCCCCTGCATCCTGCCGGTGCTGCCGTTCGTATTCGCGCGTGCTGACCGCCCGTTCCTGCGCAGCACCCTGCCGCTGCTGCTGGGCATGGCGCTGACCTTCACCCTCGTCGCCAGCCTGGCGGCGGTCGGCAGCCAGTGGGTGGCGCAGGCCAACCAGATCGGCCGCTGGATCGCCCTGCTGCTGATGGCGCTGTTCGCGGTGGCGTTGCTGTGGCCCGCACTGGCAGACCATCTGCTGGCGCCGTTGCAGCGTGTCGGCGCGCGGTTGAGCGCACGCGCGGGCGCTGCCGATGCCGCCGGGCGCGGCGGTGCCTGGACGTCGCTGCTGATCGGCATCGCCACCGGCCTGCTGTGGGCCCCGTGCGCGGGCCCGATCCTTGGCCTGGTACTGACCGGGGCTGCGCTGCATGGCGCCAGCGCCAGCACCAGTACGCTGCTGCTTGCCTACGCGCTGGGTGCGGTCACCGCGCTGGCATTGGCGGTCTGGATCGGCGGCCGGGTGTTCCGCGCCCTGCAGGCACGGCTGGGGCTGGGCAATCTGCTCCGCCGCGTGCTCGGCGTCGCTGCGCTGCTGGCGGTCGTGGCCATTGCCCTGGGCTGGGACACCGGCCTGCTGACCCGGCTGTCCACCGTCAGCACCGCGCGTATCGAGCAGGGCCTGCTCGATGCGGTACCCGGCGCGCAGCCTTCTGCTCCGCCGATGATGATGATGGGCCCGGCCACTGCAGGCAGCGAGGCACCGCTGCCGGTGGAAGGCACGCTGCCCGCCCTGGACGGCGCCACCGGCTGGCTCAACAGCCCACCGCTGGACGCCACCCAGCTGCGCGGCAAGGTGGTTCTGATCGACTTCTGGACCTATTCCTGCATCAACTGCCTGCGTGCGATGCCGTTCGTGCACGAGTGGCAGCGGCGCTACCGCGATCACGGCCTGGTGGTGATCGGCGTGCACACCCCCGAGTTCGCCTTCGAACGCGACCCGCGCAACGTCATGAAGGCCGTGCAGCAGTTGAAGGTCGACTATCCCGTCGCGCTGGACAACCAGTACGCGATCTGGCGTGCGTTCAACAACCGCTACTGGCCCGCGCACTACTTCGTCGATGCGCAGGGCAACATCCGCGGCCATCAGTTCGGCGAGGGCAACTATGCGCGTTCGGAGCAGGTGATCCGCCGCCTGCTGGCCGAAGCCGGCCAGACCCGGCTGCCACCGCCGGCCGATCCGGCCGCAGCGGACCTGAAGGGCGTGGCCGCGCAGGCGGACATGGGCAACCTGCGCTCGCCGGAGACCTACCTGGGGCATGCGCGCGCCGAGCAGTTCGCCTCGCCAGGCGGGCAACGTGCGGACACGGCATTCGACTACGCGCTGCCACCCGCGCTGGCGCTGAACCAGTGGGGCCTCTCCGGCCGCTGGATCATCGACGACGAGGCGGCACGGCTGCAGCAGCCCGGAGGACGCATCGCCTTCCAGTTCCATGCCCGCGATCTGCATCTGGTGCTCGCGCCACGCCAGGACGGCACGCCGGTGCGCTTCCGCGTCTGGCTGGATGGTCGGCCGTTGCCCGCGGCCGACGCCGGCAGCGACGTTGGCAGCGATGGCAGCGGCGTGATCGACGAACACCGTCTGTACCAGCTGGTGCGCCAGCGCGGCGCCGTCGCGCCACACCGCTTCGAGATCGAATTCCTCGATGCCGGCGCCCAGGCCTACGCCTTCACCTTCGGTTGATCCGGGAGGACACGATGAAGATTTCGTTCGAACAGGGGATCGCCGCCGGCATTGCCGGGCTGGTCGCTACCGCACTGATTGCCGGGGTACTGCTGGTTGATCACGGTGCCATCGCCGCGCCGCTCGAGCGCAGCGCACAGGTGCAGGTGTTGCCTGCGCCCACCGGTGAAGCCGCATTCCGCGATGACGGCACGCACGCCAGCGTAGTGTTTGCCGGCGGCTGCTTCTGGGGCGTGCAGGGCGTGTTCCAGCACGTCAAGGGCGTGAGCAGCGCAGTCTCGGGCTACGTCGGCGGCAGCGCGGCGGATGCGCGCTATGAGCGTGTCAGCAGCGGACGCACCGGCCACGCCGAGGCGGTGAAGGTCGACTACGACCCGCGCCAGGTGAGCTACGGCCAGCTGATGCAGGTGTTCTTCTCGGTGGTGCATGACCCGACCCAGCTCGACCGGCAAGGCCCGGACCATGGCAGCCAGTACCGCTCGGCGATCTTCGTCGATGATCCCCGCCAGCAGGCGGCCAGCCGTGCCTACATCACCCAGCTGGGCCAGGCCGGAAGCTATCGCGCGCCCATCGTCACCCAGGTGGGGAGCGGCCAGCGCTTCTATCCGGCCGAGAGCTACCACCAGAACTACATGAGCAACTATCCGCAGGCGGCCTACATCCGCTACTACGATGCTCCGAAGCTGGCAGCACTGGGCAGGCAGTTCCCTGCCCTGTATCGCCGGGATCCGGTGCTGGTGCCGATGCGTTGACTGCATGGTGCGCCAGCCCATGCAAAAAAAAGGGCGCGCGGCCATCCAGCCGCGCGCCCTTGAAATATCGGCGGGCACCGATCAGGCCCTGCCGACGAGGACATGCTAGGCTCGGAATCCTCATGGGTACAGCACCAGATGCGGCCGGAACCGATGGATACAGATCAACGCAGCAGCGCGTCCGCTCCTCGCTACCAGCGGCTGTCCGATGAGCTGGCCGAGGCCATCCAGGGAGGGCGCCTGCCGGTCGGCAGCCGCCTGCCATCGCTGCGGCAGATGGCAGCACAGCGTCAGCTCAGCCTCAATACGGTGATCGCCGCCTACCGCCAGCTGGAAGACGCCGGCCTGGTGGTTCCGCGGCCAAAGGCAGGTTTCGAAGTGGCGCCGCGACTGTCAGTGCCGCAACGGTCGCTGCGCGATACCCCGTCGGCCCCCACCGCGCCGTTGCAGCAGGTGCTGATGGCACGCGTGCTGGAGGCGCAACGCCGTTCCGGGGTGATCGACCTCGCCTTCGCCGGGCCACGCGGGCGCCAGTTCTATCCTGGCGCCCAGCTGGCCCGGCACACCGCCCAGGTATTGCGCCACGGCCAGCAGACGGTCGAAACCTACGCACGCCCCAATGGCTCGCCGCGGCTGCTTGCGCAGATCGTGCGGCGCGGCCCGCGCATGGGCCTGCACACGCACAGCGATCGCCTGCTGCTGACCCACGGTGCGATGGAGGCGCTGCAGCTGGCACTGCGTGCGGTGACCCAGCCCGGCGATTCAGTGGGTATCGAAGCACCGTCGTACTTCAACCTGTATCCGCTGCTGGCCAACCTGGGCCTGCAGGCCATCGAACTGCCGACGCATCCGCAACAGGGCCTGGACGTCGATGCGTTGGAGGCGATGCTGGAGCACACACCGCTGGCCGCGCTGGTGCTGATGCCGACCGTGCACAATCCATTGGGCTGCACCATGCCGGTGGCGGCCAAGCAGCGTCTTGCCGAGCTGGTCAACGCGCGTCAGCTGCCGCTGATCGAGGATGCCGTGTACGCGGAACTGCAGTTCTGCGAGCCACCTGCGCCGCTGCTGAAGGCCTTTGACCGCGACGGCTGGGTGATGGTGGTCGGCGGTTTCTCGAAGACGCTGGCCCCGGACTATCGCATCGGCTGGCTCGACGGCGGGCGCTTCGCTGAACGCATCGCCCTGCTGAAGTTCCAGTCCACGGGCGGCGAGCCGCAGCTGCTGGGTGATGCCGTGGCCGCGTACCTGGAAGGGAGCGGATACGAACATCACCTGCACCGCATGCGGCGCCTGTATCGCGAGCAGGTGGGACGGCTGCGCCAGCTCGTGGCCGAGCATTTCCCGCCTGGCACACGCGCCACGGAACCACAGGGTGGCTTCCTGCTGTGGCTGGAACTGCCGGGCGTGGACACCCGCGCACTGTTCGAGCGGGCGCTGGAAGAGGGCATCGTGTTCATGCCCGGCCAGGTGTATTCGCGCGGTCCGCGCTACCGGCACTGCCTGCGGCTGTCGTGCTGCCAGACCTTCGACGCACGTTTCATCGCCGCCGTGGAGCGCCTGGGCGCCCTCGCGCGGGAGCTCGCGGCCGGTTGATCGCAGCGGGTCGCAGGCTCCGCTCTACGGGAACTCAGCCCTCATGCAGGTGCATCGCCAGGGCCTGAGCATCGGCGCCCGGCAGGTGCGGTAGCCGTCCCCAGCATGGCATCGGCAACCGCTGCACCAGCGTGGCCACGTTCTCGTCCTGGCGCTGCATGGCCGGATCGATGTGATTGCCGATCCAGCCCAGGCACTCCACGCCGCTGGCCTGCAAGGAGTGCGCGGTCAATCTCGCGTGGTTGACGCAGCCCAGCCGCAGGCCGACCACCAGCACGACCGGCAGACGCAGTGCCCGCACGATGTCGAGCTGGTCCAGGTGGGCGGAGACCGGCGCCAGCCATCCCCCTACGCCTTCCACCACCACCACGTCGGCGGTGGCACGCAGGCGCTCGAACGCGGCGACGATCGGTGCCAGGGCGATGTCCACCCCGTCCTCGGCCGCCGCCAGTTCGGGGGCGATCGGCTGCCGCAGGGCATAGGGATTCACGTCGACGTAGTCCGGCACCGGCCGACTGGCCGCCTGCAGCGCCAGCGCATCCTCGTTGCGCAGGCCCTGCCCCAGATCCTGGCTGCCACTGGCCACAGGCTTCATTCCGACCGCTCGCAGGCCACGCCGGCGCAGGGCGTGCAGCAGCGCGGTGCTGGCCGCCGTCTTGCCGATCTCGGTATCGGTGCCGGTGACGAACAGCGCGGATGGCAGGGCAGCGGGCAACGGCATCAAAGGCTCCAGCGGGGCAACAGAGCGTGCATTATCGCTGGCCCGGCACGCTTGCTAGACTGCGGTCATGTTCGCCAATGCCTCGCTTACCGGCAGCAAGCCGGAACAATACGCCCAGCTGCTTGACCAGGCCCGTGGCCTGGTCCATGGAGAGTCTGACCGCATCGCCAACGCGGCCAATCTCTCGGCGCTGGTCTTCCACGCCCTGCCCGACCTGAACTGGGTGGGTTTCTATCTCTACGATGGCCAGGAGCTGGTGGTCGGCCCGTTCCAGGGGCTGCCGGCCTGCGTGCGCATTCCGCTGGACAAGGGCGTGTGTGGTGCCGCGGCCCGCCAGCGCGTGACCCAGCGCGTCGACGATGTCGATGCCTTTCCGGGCCACATCGCCTGCGACTCGGCCTCCCGCTCGGAACTGGTCGTTCCGCTGCTGCGCGGCGATGAACTGATCGGAGTCTTCGACATCGACAGCCCGAAGACCGGTCGCTTCGATGCCGATGACCAGGCCGGACTGGAAGCCATCGCGCGCGTCTTCGTCGAGGCGCTGGGATGAGTGCGCCGAAGCTGCGCAACATCGGTCCGAAAAGTGCGGCGTGGCTGCGCCAGGTCGGTCTGCGCAGCCGTGACGATCTGGCCGCCGTCGGCGCGGTGGGTGCCTTCGTCAAGGTCAAGCGCGCCGGCTTCAAGCCCAGCCTGAACCTGCTCTACTCGCTGGAAGGCGCCCTGCTGGACTGCCATTGGCAGGAACTGAGCGAGCCGCAGCGCGAGGCGCTGGTGCAGGACTACGAAGCGCGCATCGCCGCGCACCCGCTGAAGGCGGCCGGCCCGGCCTCGGGGCCGGTGCACGAGCAGCGTTTCGACGCAGACGACGACGCAGAAGAAGACGTGGCCGGAAGCGCCGACGAGGACTGATCGGCGCCGGCCGGATCAGGGCTGCTGCAACTCCAGCAGCTCGCCCACCAGGCCTGCCTCACCACGCTCCAGCCTGACCCGCAGGCGCGTACCGTGGTCGATGCGCAGCGCCCAGCACAGCGACATCGGCAGGCCGCAGACCTGTGACAGCACCATGCGCAGCGGGCCACCGTGGCTGACCACGACGGTCGGCAGCGGGTCGTCATCGTCGAGCAGGCGGTCGAGCGCACGCGCGATGCGCCGCTCGAAGTGCCCCCAGCTTTCGCCGTTGGGCGGCGGATACGCATGCGGATCGGCATGGAATGCCGCCAACGCCTGCTCCGGCAGGTCGAACAGTGCCTGCCCGTCCCAGTCGCCGAAGTCGAGTTCTTCCCACTCCTCGTCCGCATCCACGTCCAGCCCGCGCGGGGTGGCCAGCGCCATCGCTGTGTGCAGTGACCGCAGGCGGGGCGAGCTGATCACCCGCTCCCAGGGCTGCGTGGCGTAGGCCTCCACCAGCTCCTGTGGCAGGCGGGCCAGCTGCGGTGGATCGCTGCGGCCATCGAGGTACTCGTCGCGACCGTTGCCGGCGTGGCGGACCAGGTCGAGGATCATGCATGCGTCCTGTGCAGGCAACGCGGGGACAGCGGAAAACGGGCGGACATCGGCAACGGCACCACGGGATCAAGCAGCAATTCTAGTGGCTGGGGATCATCAGCTCCACAGACATTGCCGCATATGCGCCGCACCGGGCATGCCGATGCCGTAGACTGCGCGCACTTCCAGGTGACCTGCGGCATGGCCGGCAGGTTGAAACGGGAAGCCGGTGACGCGTGAACCCACGCCATGCCGGCGCTGCCCCCGCAACGGTAAGCACGTCAGTTCCAGGCAAGACCGCCACTGTGCCAACAGCATGGGAAGGCGCCTGGACGGTGGCCTCGCGCCGCCTGGCGGCAAGCCCGGAGACCGGCCCGGAAGCCTCAGGTCGCGATGCGGTGGGCATGGCGCTGGATGTCCGCAGCATTGCCTGCGGCATCGGCGCTTGCCTGCCTCCGCGGCTCCTCCCCTTCGCCACGCGGGCGTGCGTGGCACCTGGAGTCCCCCGATGAAGCTGCAGTCCCGATTGCTTTCCCTGGCCGTATTGGCCGCCCTGCCCGCGTTGGCCCAGGCCGATGATGGCGCCCGCGCGCTCGATCCCATCCTGGTCACGGCCACCCGCACCCCCATCGCCCTGCAGGACAGCATCGCGCCTGCGCAGGTGATCGACCGGACGCAGATCGAGTCCAGCCAGGCCACTTCGCTGCAGGACCTGCTGCGTGGCCGCGCCGGCATCAACCTCACCAACGCCGGCGGCCTGGGCAAGCAGAGCTCGCTGTTCCTGCGCGGCACCAACTCCGGCCACACGGTGGTGCTGGTCGACGGCGTGCGCATCAACAGCGCCGATCTCGGCCTGGCGATGATCCAGGACCTGCCACTGGCGCAGATCGAACGCGTGGAGATCGTGCGCGGCCCGCAGTCCAGCCTGTATGGCGCCGACGCCATCGGCGGTGTGATCCAGATCTTCACCCGCCGCAACCAGGGCGACTTCGCGCCACATCTGCAGCTGGGCGGTGGCAGCAATGGCCTGCGTGAGGCCAGCGGCGGCATCGGTGGCAGCAGCGAACGCGGCTGGTTCGGCGCCGACATCGCCTACCAGCATTCCGATGGCATCGACGCCTGCCGGGGTTCGGCCACGCTGTTCACCGGCTGCTTCGCCGACGAGCCCGACCGCGACGGCTACCGCAACCTCTCCAAGAGCCTGCGCGGCGGCTACAACTTCAACGAGCAGTGGACGGTGGAGGGCAGCGCGCTGCGCGCCGACGGCCAGAACCACTACGACGGCTACTACAACTTCTCCGAGACGCGCCAGCAGGTACTGTCCGGCAAGGTCCGCTACACGCCGGCCGAACGGCTGGTGCTGACCGCCAGCGTCGGTCGCAGTGACAACGAATCGGACAACGTCGGCGCGGACGGCGTGCATGGCAGCGCGCAGACGCATCGTGACAGCGCGTCGCTGCAGGGCGACTTCGGCGTGGCCGAAGGCCAGCTGCTGAGTGCCGGTGTGGACTGGAGTGAGGACAACCTGGACGGCAGCAGTGCCGGCTATCGTGTCGACAGCCGTCGCAACACCGGTGTGTTCGTGCAGTACCAGGGGCGCTTCGGCCGGCACCAGTTGCAGGCCAGCGCGCGCAACGACGACAACGAGCAGTTCGGCAACCATGCCACCGGCAGCATCGGCTGGGCGATGGAGCTGGATCACGGCCTGCGCATCAACGCCAGCTACGGCACGGCCTTCAAGGCACCCACCTTCAGCGACCTGTATGACCCGTGGAGCGGCGTGCCGACACTGGATCCTGAGAAGTCGAAGAGCGCCAACCTGGGCATTTCGCAGCAGGGCCAGGGCTGGCGCTGGGGTCTGGATGTGTACGAGACCCGCATCGATGACCTGATCACCTACGATGCAGCCACCTTCAGGATGCAGCAGGTGGAGAAGGCGCGCATCCGCGGTGCTGAACTGACCGGCGGCGTCGTGCTGGCCGGCTTCGACATCGCTGCACAGCTGAGCTACACCGACCCGCACAACCGCACGAACGGCAGCAGCCAGTTCGACAACTGGCTGCCGCGCCGTGCACAGCAGACGGCACGGCTGGATGTGGATCGCCGCTTCGGCGCATTCCGTGCCGGCCTGACCGTACAGGGTGCGGGCAAGCGCTATGACGATGCCGCCAACACGGTGAAGGTCGGCGGCTATGGCACGTTGGATCTGCGCGCCGAGTACGCGCTCACGCCATCGTGGTCGCTGCTGGCCCGGGCAACCAATGTGTTCGACCGCAGGTACGAGACCGTGGCGTGGTTCAACCAGCCGGGCCGCGAGTATCAGCTGAGCGTGCGCTACCAGCCGAAATGAGCAGGCGCGCCGGGCGCAGGCCCGGCGCTATACCGGGATGCGCGCGGCCAGGCCCGGCAGTTCGCGCAGATCGTCGATCACCGCCACCGCAGCTGCGGTGGCCAGGTCCAGGCCACGCGGGTAGCCGTAGCGCACCAGCGCGATCGGCATTCCCGCGTCTTCCGCCGCGCGGTAGTCGGTCAACGAATCACCCACCATCAGGCATGCATTCACCGGCACGCCGAAGTGTGCCGCGATGTGCCGCAGTGGTTCACCGCTGGGCTTGCGCTGTGGCAGCGAATCGCCGCCCAGCACCAGCGCGAACGCATCGCCGATGCCCAGATGCTGCAGCAGCGGCGGCACCAGCGCTGCAGGCTTGTTGGTGCAGATGGCCAGCGGCACAGCACGTTCCCGCAGCTGCGCCAGTGCTTCGGCCACACCGTCGAACAGGCGTGGGCTGCGCAGCAGGCACTCACGGTAATGCACCATGAACACCGGCATGACCTCGGCCAGATCGACCTGCCGCCCTGCGGCGTGCACGGCCTGCTCGACCAACCGGCGGACACCGTCGCCAATCCAGCCCAGCACGGTGGCTTCCGGCACACGGGCCAGGCCGATGTCCTCCAGCGTGCGGTTCAGGGCTTCGGCGATATCGGCGGCGCTGTCGACCAGCGTGCCATCGAGGTCGAACACGACCAGCGGATAGGGATACGACACGCAACGCACCTGTACGACGTGGGGCTGCTCATTGTATGCCGTGTGCGCATCGCACCGGGATGTCATGCAGGTTCCACACGCGCCGGTCGCCAGTCCAGGTCCTGGAAGGCCGGGCTGGCGAAGCACTCGCCCAAGAAGTCGAGGAACCGCCGCATGATCGCCGACTGCTGGCGACGCGATGCGTACACCGCATGAATGCCCAGCTCGTCCAGGGTATACGCCGGCAGCAGTTCCACCAGCTCGCCACTGCGCAGCAACGGCGCCACCTGGTAGGTGGGCAGCATCGCGATGCCCGCGCTGGCGCGAACGGCTTCCAGCAGCAATGACGCTTCGTTGGCGCTGATGTTGCCGCCCACCGCCACCGACTGCGAACGTCCGTCGCGGTGCAGGTGCCACAGGCTCTTGCCCACGTAGTGATGGGTCAGGCAGTTGTGTGCGGCCAGATGTTCCGGGGCGGTCGGCGTGCCGCGCACCTCCAGGTAACCGGGCGTGGCGCACAGCACCGAGCGGCACGTGGCCAGCCGTCGCGCGATCAGGCTGGGATCGATCTGCCGGGCGATGCGTACCGCCAGATCCACCCGCTCCTCGACCAGATTCACCGTGCGATCGACCAGCAGCAGTTCGATGCGCGCCGCCGGATGGCGCTTGACGAAGTCGGCGACGGCGCGCGCCAGATGGCTCTGCCCGAACGAGACGCTGGCGGTCACCCGCAGCGTGCCATGCGGTTCGGGATCGTCGCTGGCCAGTTCGCCCTGCAGCGCCTCGCCGATCTCCAGCATCTGCCGGAAGCGCGCCAGCGCCGCCTCCCCCGGGCCGGTCAGGCTGACCCGGCGCGTGGTCCGGTGCAGCAGGCGCGCCCCCAGCCAGGCCTCCACCTCGGCAAGGTAACGGGTGACCATCGCCCGCGACATGTCCAGCACCTCAGCGGCGGCCGTGAGGCTGCCGCGCTCGGCCACCTCGATGAATACGGTCATGGCGGTCAGTCGATCCATCTGCTCGATCCATGCAACAAACAAGCGCGTTATACGCTGTTTTTCGGACAATTACAGCGTCCTACAGTGGCCCCGTCGTCTTCCCCTCCCCTTGCTTATGGAGTTCGCCATGAAAATCGCCCTCGTCGGTGCCACCGGCAACATCGGCCGCCAGATCGCGCGCCACGCGCTGGCCGCCGGCCACGAATTGACCCTGATCGTGCGCAGCACGCAGGACCTGCCGGCGGAGCTGGCCGGTGCCCATCCGGTGATCGCCGCGCTGGATGATCCCGACGCGCTGGCCGCGGCCATCGCCGGCCACGACGTGCTGGCCAGCGCCTACGGGCCACGTCCGGGCGATGACATCAGCCGCGTCGGCGAAGTGGCCGGACAGCTGGCAGCCGCGGCACGCAAGGCCGGGGTGCCGCGCCTGGTCGTGGTCGGCGGTGCCGGCAGCCTGGAAGTGGCACCGGGTGTCCAGCTGGTCGATACGCCGGATTTCCCGGAGGCGTACAAGCCTTATGCCCTGGCCCACCGCGAAGCACTCAAGCGCCTGCAGGCGGTAGACGACCTCGACTGGACGTTCTTCTCGCCGGCCGCGGAAATCGGACCGGGCGAAGAGCGTGGCCAGTACCGCGTGCAGGCCAAGGCCTTCCTCGCCGACGCCAGCGGCCACAGCCGCATCAGCTACGCCGACTATGGCGCTGCCTTCGTGGCGGAACTCGAGGCGCATGCCTACCCGAAGCAGATCATCACTGCGGCGTACTGATCGACCTACATGCCGGGCATGGCCCGGCGCTGCACAAGGAGTTCCGCATGCGTTCCGTTGCCCTGCTGCTTCCGCTTGCACTGGTCACCAGCTTCGCCAGCGCCCCGCTGCTGGCCGCACCGGCTGCCCCGACGCCGGCCACGGCGGCGAAATCACAGCTGCACCTGCAGTACTTCCATCCTGGCCCGCAGGCGATGTTCTCCGTGTCATCGGTGCTGATCGAAGGCCGCCACGATGCGATCTTGGTCGACGCACAGTTCGCGGCCAGCGACGCGCGCAGGCTGGTCGAGCTGATCCGTGCCAGCGGCAAGCAACTGACCACGATCTACATCAGCCATGGCGATCCCGATTACTACTTCGGCCTGGCCACGCTGCAGGACGCCTTCCCGCACGCACGCATCGTCGCCACTGCGCAGACCGTGGCCCACATCCAGCAGACCCACGCCGGCAAGCGTGCCTACTGGGGCCCGAAGATGGGGGCCGACGCACCGGCGCGCATCGTTGTGCCGCAGGTGCTGGAGGGCGACGCGCTGCTGCTGGAAGAGCAGCGCCTGCCCTTGATCGGACTCGATGGCCCTACGCCGGACCGCAGCGTGCTGTGGGTGCCTTCACTGCGCGCGATCGTCGGTGGCATCCCCGTGGTCGCCGGCGAGCATGTGTGGATGGCCGACACGCAGACCCCGAAGTCGCATGCCGACTGGCTGCAGACCCTGCAGCGACTGCAGGCACTGAAGCCGCAGGTGGTGGTACCGGGCCATTACGCGCAAGGGGCGGCGCTGGACGCCAGTGCGCTGCGCTTCACCGCCGGGTACATCCGTGCGTTCGATGCGGAAGCGGCCAAAGCGAAGGACAGCCAGGCGCTGGTGAAGGCGATGCAGGCGCGTTACCCGCGGCTGGAGGGCGTGGAGTCGCTGCAGCTGAGCGCGAAGGTGGCCAAGGGCGAAATGCAGTGGCCGTGAGGCAGGACCGCGGTCAGGGGCGGTGCGGATCGTTCGACGCCTGCTCGAACAGCTCCCCCTGCACCACCGGTTCCTTGTCGCGGAAACCGCCCAGGCCGACGCCCACCAGGCGATAGCGCGTGTCGGCCGGCAGGTCCACGCGCGCGCGCAGCGCCAGCGCGGCATCGCGCAGCTCCTCCATCGATTCCGGCGGGCGGTCCGGGGTGAAGCTGCGGGTAAGGATGCGGAACTGCGCCGTCTTCAGCTTCAGCACCACGGTGTGGCCCACGCGTTCCGTCCGGCGCGTGGCGTTCCAGGTTTTCTCTGCCAGCTGCACAATGGCCTCGCCCAGGTCTTCAAGCAGCAGGTCCTCGGCAAAGGTGTCCTCGGAAGAGATCGACTGCACCGGCTGGTCCGGCTCCACCGGCCGTTCATCGACGCCGCGTGCACGGTTGTAGAGGCTGCGGCCGAAGCTGCCGAACGCGTCCTCCAGATCCGCCAGCGCCCATTGCCGCAGGTCACCGCAGGTGATGATGCCGCGCGCCGTCAGTTTGCCTTCCATCACCTTGCCCACGCCGGGCACGCGGCTGACCGGCAGCGGCGCCAGGAATGCGTCCACCCGTTGCGGTGGAACAACGAACTGGCCGTCGGGCTTGCGCCAGTCCGAGGCGATCTTGGCCAGGAACTTGTTCGGCGCGATGCCCGCTGAAGCGGTCAGCTGGGTCTCGTCGCGGATCTGTGCGCGGATCGTGCGTGCGATCTCGGTTGCCAGCTCGATGCCACTTTTCGGCTCGGTCACGTCCAGATAGGCCTCATCCAGCGACAGCGGCTCGACCAGGTCGGTATGGCGCAGGAAAATCTCGCGCACCTGGCGCGACACGGCCTTGTAACGCGCGAAGTCCGGCGGCACGAAGATCGCGTCCGGGCACAGGCGCTCGGCACGCATCGCCGGCATCGCCGAACGCACGCCGAACACGCGCGCTTCGTAGGACGCCGCGCATACCACCGAGCGCGCACCGCGCCACGCCACCACCACCGGCCTGCCGCGCAGTGAGGGATCGTCGCGCTGCTCCACCGACGCGTAGAAGGCGTCCATGTCGACGTGGATGATCTTGCGCAGTCGGGTCATGTCAGGTGTACGGGGCGGGTTCGGCGTGGGTGGGCCACACGCCGAGGTATGGTCGTTGCACATCAACAGGATGCGCGTATTCCATTGAAAACACTACGGTTGCGTACGGTTGAAATGTTTGATCGGCAGCGCTTCCAAGGGCATTCTCGAGCACTTGTATCCCTGTTCGTCGCTTCCAGGATTGCGTTTCATGACTCGTCTCCACGCGTTCAACCGCGACCAGCTGCTGGCCAGCGCACGCGGTGAACTGTTCGGCGCCGCCGCCGGCCGTCTGCCCAACGACCCGATGCTGATGTTCGACCGCATCACCGACATTCGCGAGGACGGCGGCCCGCATGGCAAGGGCATGGTACGCGCCGAACTGGATATCCGCCCGGACCTGTGGTTCTTCGGCTGCCACTTCATCGGCGACCCGGTGATGCCCGGCTGTCTGGGCCTGGATGCGATGTGGCAGCTGACCGGCTTCTACCTGACCTGGCTGGGTGCTCCCGGCAAGGGCCGCGCCCTGGGCTGCGGCGAGGTCAAGTTCACCGGCCAGGTACTGCCGGACGCCAAGCGCGTGCGCTACGAGATCGACATCACGCGCGTCATCAACCGCAAGCTGGTGATGGCCCAGTCCGACGCCCGCATGTATGTGGACGATCGCGAGATCTACAACGCTCGCGACCTGCGCGTGGGCCTGTTCACTGAAACCGGGAGCTTCTGATGCGTCGTGTCGTCATCACCGGCATGGGCATCACGTCCTGCCTCGGCAATGATCTGGATACCGTCTCTTCCGCACTGCGCGAGGGGCGTGCCGGCATCACCGCATTGGCCGACCACGCCGAAGCGGGCCTGCGCAGCCAGATCGGCGGCCGTGTCGACCTCGACCTGGACGCCCTGATCGACCGCAAGCAGAAGCGCTTCATGAGCGATGCAGCAGCGTTCGCCTACATCGCCATGCGCGATGCCATCGCCGATGCCGGGCTGGACGAGGCGCAGGTCAGTGGCCTGCGCACCGGCCTGATCGCCGGCTCCGGCGGCGGCTCCAGCGAGTGGCAGATCGGCGCGGTCGATCTGCTGCGTGCACGTGGCGTGCGCAAGGTCGGCCCGTACATGGTGCCGCGCACGATGTGCTCCACCGTGTCGGCGTGCCTGGCCACCGCGTTCCAGATCAAGGGCGTGAGCTACTCGCTGTCGGCGGCCTGCGCGACGTCGGCGCACTGCATCGGCGCCGCCGCGGACATGATCCGGCACGGCGCGCAGGACATCATGTTCGCCGGCGGTGGTGAAGACCTGCACTGGTCGATGAGCGTGATGTTCGATGCGATGGGCGCGCTGTCGACCAGTTTCAACGACACCCCGGCCAACGCGTCGCGCCCCTACGACAAGGACCGCGACGGCTTCGTCATCGCCGGTGGTGGCGGCATGCTGGTGCTGGAAGACTACGATCATGCGGTTGCGCGCGGCGCACGCATTTATGCCGAGCTGATCGGTTATGGCGTGACATCCGATGGTGCGGACATGGTGGCACCGTCCGGCGAGGGCGCGGTGCGCTGCATGAAGATGGCACTGCAGAACGTGGACCGCCCGCTGGACTACCTCAACACGCACGGTACCTCGACCCCGCTGGGCGATGTCACCGAACTCAACGCGATCCGCGAGGTGTTCGGCGAGGCCGTGCCGCCGCTGTCCTCGACCAAGGCGCTGTCCGGCCATTCGCTGGGCGCGGCCAGCGTGCACGAAGCCATCTACTGCCTGCTGATGATGCGCGATGGCTTTGTTGCCGGCTCGGCCAACATCAGCGAGCTGGACCCGGCGGTGGAAGGCTTCCCGATCCTGCGCGAAAGCCGCGCACAGGTGCTGGACACGGTGATGTCCAACAGTTTCGGCTTCGGCGGCACCAACGCGGCCCTGGTGTTCGGTCGGGTCTGATCGCCCGCCATTGGC
>NZ_JAODZG010000045.1:0-27196 GCF_029835135.1 Stenotrophomonas sp. GD04145
GCAGCAGGGCGTGCGCGTCGCGCAGCGAGCCGACGATGCGATGGCCGAGCGCGCGCAGTTCCTCATCGGGATGCACCAGGTCCGGCACCTGGATCACGGTCATGCCTGCGGCCAACGCCGCACGGGTCCCCGCAGGTGAGTCCTCCAGCGCCAGGCAGCGCTCCGGCGCCTGCCCCAGCCGCTGTGCGGCCAGCAGGTAGATGTCCGGCGCCGGCTTCGGCCGCGCCACGTCGCCACTGGTGATCACTGCATCGAAGTACGGCAGCAGACCGGCAGCGCCCAGCTTGCGGTTGGCCCGCGGCTGACGCGTGGTGGTCGCCACCGCACGCGGAATCGCATGCGCCTTCAGCAGTTCCAGCAGCTCCAGGATGCCCGGCCGCAGAGGCAGGCCGGTCTGCGTGCGTTGCTCATACAGATCATGGCAGCGCAGCGCCATCGCCTCGATCACACTGTCCTCCACGCCCTGCTGCCGCAGCAGCGATTGGCTGTCGCGATCGCCAAGGCCGACCATGCGCACGAAGAAGGATGCATCCAGCGGCAGGCCGAACGCTTCGGCAGCCTCACACCAGCAGGCGATGGACACCCGCTCGCTGTCGATCATCAGGCCGTCCATGTCGAAGATGACGGCGTCGGGAAGAAACGGCAGCGCAGCGATGACAGTCATGGAGCGAACAGCGTATCCTGGTCGGTGGAGGTCAGCAGCCGCCATTGCCCCTCGGCCAGCCCCTCCAGGTCCAGGCCACCGACGCGGCTGCGGTGCAGTGCCTGCACATGGTTGCCGGTAGCGGCGAACATGCGGCGCACCTGATGGTAGCGGCCTTCATGCAGTACCAGGCGCGCCTTGCGTGGACCCAGCACCTCCAGTTCAGCCGGCAGCAGGGCGGTCTTCTCCGACTCCAGCATCAGCGTGCCGCTGGCGAACAGGGCCACTTCGTCGCCGCGCAGGTCTTGGGCCAGCTCCACCTCGTAGACCTTGGGCAGTTTCGACTTCGGCGAGATGATCCGGTGCAGCAGGCCGCCATCATCGGTCAACAGCAGCAGGCCGCTGGTGTCGCGGTCCAGCCGGCCGACCGTGGACAGCACCGGGTCGCGGTCGCGGAAACGCGGCGGCAGCAGATCGTAGATCAGGCGGCCGGTGTCCTTGGTCGAGCAGGTGTAGCCGGCCGGCTTGTGCAGCGCGATCGACAACCCCGGCGGCGGATCCAGCGGCTCGCCGTCGACCCGCACGGCCTCGTGCGGCACCTGGTCGTCGGCATACAGCACCTCGCCGTCGGCATCGGTGATACGGCCTTCGCGGAACATCCACTGCACCTGCTTGCGGCTGCCATAGCCCAGGTTGGCGATGTGCTTGACCAGCTTCATCGGCCCTTCCCCTTTACCGCTTCGACCAGCTTGAACCCGTCACGCTCGGCGACCACGCGCACCGCGCCGAAGCTGTCGTTGAGCGTGTGTTCGTACGGCAGGTGGCGGTTGGCCACCACATACAGGCGACCACCCGGGCGCAGCGCCTGCGCCGCCACGGCGATGAAGCGCTGGCCGATATCCGGCCGGTCCGCGCGCGACGGGGTATGGAACGGCGGATTGCTGATGATGACGTCGTACCCCGGCTCGATGCCGGCGGTGACGTCCCGCCACAGGAAGCGCAGCGGCAGCGGGCGCGGCGGTGGTGCAAGATTCAGCTCGGCCAGTGCCAGGGCCCGCTGCTCGGCTTCGTACAGATCCAGCGCGGTGATCTTCGGGCAACGCTCCAGCAGCTCGCGCGACAGGTAGCCGTAGCCGGCCCCGAGGTCGGCCGCGCGTCCGGCCAGATCGGCCGGCAGGTGCTCGGCCAGCAGCGCCGAAGCCGGGTCGATGCGGTCCCAGGCGAACACGCCCGGGCGGCTGAGGAAGCGGCCACCCACGATCGGCCGCACCGCATCCAGCGCGCTCCAGCGCTTGGCCAGGTCGGCATCGTGCTGGCCCTGCAGTGGCGGGGTCCAGTACACCCGGCAATGGCTCTTGGTCAGGCTGCCGCCGAGGCCGGCCAGCTGCTTGAGGTCGCCTTCGCCGGAGCGCGCGCCCTCGTTGTTGGACTGGCAGGCGACGATGCGGCCCCCTTCTGCGGCCAATGCCAGGGCACGGGCGAACAGCGCGCGGGCCTCCTCGCGCTGGCGCGGCGGCAGCACCAGCACCAGCGGGTAGCGGCCCCGGCCCGCGACATCGTCAAGCTGGCCGCTGACGGTCCAGCCGGCGGCCTGCTGCAGGGGCTGCGCGAACGGCGCAAAACTCTGCTCGCAGTGCACCTCACGCCCGCCGGCCTGCTCACGCAGTGGCCAGCCGTCGCGGGCACGCAGGAACGCAACCGGCCCGTCCGGCCAGCGCAGCGCGCCCTGGGAGAACGGCAGGAACAGGGTCTGCAGGGGGGCGTCGTCGCTGGCGGCCATCGGCGCGGTTACTTGAAGCGTGAGGGCCGTCCATTGTACCGGCTCGCGCGGTCCGGCCCGGCAGGCCACTTTGCGAAACTTCAACGGGGCATTGATGCCCCAGCAACATCGGACCCTTCAGGGTAGAGGTCCCCCGAGACTTCCAGCAGGAGAATCCGCATGCGTGCCTTGTTCGTCGGTGGCGTGGTCGACAACAGCGAGATGGACCTGGAAGGCAGCCATCCTCCCGTGCACTACCCCGAGGACACCGGCGGTGGACATTCACGCTACCGGCTGCACCAGGTCGGCCACGGCGCCGATGGCAGCGTGGCATACGCGGTATACGGCGCACCGGACCTGGCCGACGACGAGGTGGCGCGGGTGGCGGAGGAGCGCGCCTATGCCCGGCGGTTCGAGGCAACCCCGACGGTGTTCGAGCACTGACGTGCCAGTCGCGCCCGAGCCGAGGCCCGGGCGTGCGGACCGCAGCCGGGCGTGAGCCCGGCCCCCTGCCGGATCACGTCGTTCTGGGTGGCAGCTGGCGGATGCTGGCGATCTCGTCGAGCCAGACATGATGCTGCTGCACCGGCGTATCGTAGTCGTCCAGGCGCAACTGGCCGTTGCTGCCTTCATCGCCGGCGTCGTTGCGGTACTGCTGCACCGTCGGGCGCACGGCGACCGTGCCCAGCAGACGGCGGCCATCAAGCAGGGTCAGTTCGACCTGCGTTTCGCCGTCGAGCTGCGGCAGCAGGGATTCCAGGCGCGCGATCTGGGCCGGGTCGGTATGGATGCGTGGAGCAATACGGGACATCGGAGAACCTCCTGCGTGCAGGGTCGCCGATCCACCGTGAATGCTCAGTGCAGCGGGCTGTCCGCGCGCGGCACCTGCACCTTGCGCACCGCAGCCACCAGCTGGGCCACCGAGTACGGCTTGGCCACATGCTCCTGGAAGCCCGAGGCCAGCGCGCGTCGACGGTCATCCGCACGCGCCAGCGCGGTCACGGCCACCGCCGGCAGGGTCGCCGCATCCACGCCCATGTCTTCGCGCAGGGTGCGCACCAACCCATAACCATCCATACCCGGCATGCCGATGTCGGTCAGCATCACGTGGTACTGCAGGTGGCCGGCATCGGCCAGCAGCGCCAACGCTTCGCCGGCCGAACTGGCAGCCGACACCGTCGCGCCCTGCTCTTCCAGCATGCGCCGCAGGTACTCCAGCACTTCCGGCTGGTCTTCCACGGCCAGCACGTGCATGCCCCGCAGCGGATAGGGTTCGACGACCACCGGCTCCAGAATCGGCCCGCTGATCACCTCGCGCAGCGGCCGCCGCTCGGCATCGGGCAGATGCTGCGGCAGGCGTACGGTGAACGTGGCACCGTGGCCATGGCCTTCGCTGGCCGCAGTGACCGTGCCGCCGTGAAGCTCGACCAGCTGCTGCACGATCGCCAGGCCCAGGCCGAGCCCACCATGGCGGCGGGTGGTGGTGCCGTCGGCCTGCCGGAAGCGGCTGAACAGATGATTGAGGAACTCCGGAGCAATACCATCACCGGTATCGCGCACGGTGATCTCCCAGTGCTTGCCGTCGGCCCGCAGCTGCATCTCGATGCGGCCCTCGGCCGGCGTGAACTTGATGGCGTTCGACAACAGGTTCCAGAACACCTGCTGCAACCGCGTCGCATCCCCGAGCACCAGGCTGGGCTGCTCAGGCAGCCGCAACTGCACGTCCAGTGCCTTGCCCTCGGCCACCAGCTCCTGCGCGCCAATCGCCTCGCCCAGCAGTTCGCGCAGGTCCAGTACTTCCACTTCCAGCTGCACCTTGCCCAGCAGCATGCTGCTGAGGTCGAGCATGTCCGAGATCAGCCGCTTCTGTGCACCGGCGCTGTTGGCGATCACGCCCAGCCCCTTGTACAGCGGGCTGGTGTTGTCGACACGCTGCAGCAACAGCTCGCTCCAGCCAAGGATGGTGGTCAGCGGCGTGCGCAGTTCGTGCGACAGGGTCGCCAGGAATTCATCCTTCAGGCGCGCCATGTTCTCGGCGGCACTGCGTGCGGCGCGCTCGGACTGCAGCAGCTCTTCACGGGCCAGTTCGATCTCGCGGCGCTCGGTCACGTCCGGGCTGCTGCCGGCCAAGCCGATGAAGCGACCCATCCGCGAGAACCGCGGACGCGCGTTCATTTCCAGCCATCGCCACTGTCCGTCCGCACGCCGTGCGCGGACGAGGGCATGCATGGAGCGTTGCGCCTTCAACGCTTCCTGCAGTTCGTACTCGAACACCGACGCATCATCCGGATGCACCAGGCCGCGCCAGACATCCTCCGGCACACGCGTCTCGTCGCCACCAAAGAACTCACTGAAGGCGCTGTTGACGAAGCGCGCATGTCCGCGCTCATCCAGCACCCAGACCGGCATCGGCAGGCCATCGGCCAACGCGCTGAACCGGGCCTCGCTCTCGCCCAGCTCCAGCTCCATCTGCTTGCGTGCGGTGATGTCGAAGAACAGGATGCCGACCTTGTCCTCGCCGGGGCGGCCCACACGGACCGCGTCCACCGCGAACGAGCGCCCCAGCGCCCGGGCTTCCATCTCGAACTGCGCCGGCCGTCCGCTGCGCGCGACCTCACCGTAGATGCGGTACCAGTCGCTCTCGTGGTTCGGTTCCAGCGCGCTCATGCACTTGCCGCGGGCGTCCTTGAGACCGGTGTGGCGCTCGAAAGCGTCATTCACCTCAAGGAAGCGGTAATCCACTGCGCGATCGGCGTCGAACATGACCTGGATCACACAAAAGCCGGCGTTGATGCGTTCAAGCACACCGCGATGCAGGTCGGGTTCGGGCGCCGGAACCATCAAGGGCGGGCGCTCCGCGAGGGGCGGCAGTGTGGACAAGGGCGTCTGGGGCGTACCGGATGGAGGCACAGCATCTTCCAAAGGACGTATTCACAGCGTCAAGCGCCGTCAGTCATGGTTGACGACCATGAATTGGCGGCAACCGCCGACGCTGTTGACGCATTCGGCCATTGCTGGGCCCCGCCGGCAGGATCACACTCGATGCGAGATCAACATCCGCCCCCATTCCGGGGACGCAGGAGACCGCCATGAACCGCTCTCTGTCCGCCACCCTGCTGCTGGCCGCGGCCCTGGCCACGGGTACCGCGAACGCCGCGCCGCGCACCGTCACCAGCCCGGATGCGCCGCGCACGCTGCAGGCCGACGGCCCGGTCAACGTGCAGTGGAACGATCCGGCGACATTCACCGAGATCCGCCAGAGCCACAACCGCTTCGAGGCCGAACGCGGCGACTGGGTGCAGCAGCTGGCGCGCTACCTGCAGACCAGCGCCGCCAAGCCGCTGCAGGCCGGGCAGACGTTGGACATCACCCTGGTCGACATCAAGCGCGCGGGCGACTACGAACCGTGGCATGGCCCGCGCGCCAATGACATCCGCGTGATGCGCGACATCTATCCGCCGCGCATCACCCTGCAGTACACGCTGAAGGACGCCAGCGGCCGCATCGTCGACGAGGGCGAGGCCAAGCTGACCGATACCGGCTACCTGCACACCCTCGGGCTGCGCAGCGACAGCGATCCGCTGCGCTACGAGAAGCGGCTGATCGATGACTGGGTGAAGCGGCAGTTGACCGCCCAGGCCACCGCCGCGCGTTGACCGATAACCGCCGGGCATGGCCCCACGCTACCTGTGCATTTCCGATAACCGCCGGGCATGGCGCTTTGGACATCCGGTAGCGCCGGGCCATGCCCGGCGGCGCATCAATCGCGGTAGACGCGGGCGACCCGCTTGACCGCGCAGGGCAGCTGGTAGGCGCTCACCCCGCAACGTGGCGCCAGTTCCGAAAGCGTCGGGGCCTGCCCCCACAGTTCCACCACGCTGCCAACGCCGGCCTGCGCATGTGCGGTCAGGTCCACCGTCAGCATGTCCATCGAAACCCGGCCGATCAGCACACCAGGCTGGCAGTCGATCAGTACCGGGGTGCCGTTCGGCGCGAACTGGGGATAGCCGTCGGCATAGCCCAGGGCCACCACGCCCACGCGTGTACGCGCCTTGGCCACGAAGCGCGCGCCATATCCCACCGGCTCACCGGCTTCGATCCAGCGCTCGGCAATCACCTTGGACTGCATGGTCATCACCGGGCGCAGCCGCCCGGTCAGATCCGTGTCGTCCGGCAGCGGGTTGGCGCCGTACAGCATCAGCCCCGGGCGCACCCAGTCGCTGCGCACGTCGGGCCACCCCAGCAGGGCCGGCGAATTGCACACGCTGGTCTCACCCTGCAGGCCCTCGATTGCACGTGCGAAGGTGGCGGCCTGCTCGTGGGTACGTTCGCTGTCCAGTTCATCGGCACGCGCCAGATGGGTCATCAGCACGATCCGCTCCACCTGCGGCATCGCCTGCAGGCGCGCGTGTGCGGCGCGGAAGGTCTCCACGTCCAGACCCAGGCGATGCATGCCGCTGTCCAGCTTCAGCCAGACCGTCAACGGATGCGGGCTGTCGAAGGCAGCCAGCGCCTCCAGCTGCCACGGCGAGCCGACCGAGAACCACAGCGAATGCTCGGCCACCAGCGCCATCTCGCTGGCTTCGAAAATGCCTTCCAACAGCAGGATGGGCGCGCGGATACCGGCCTTGCGCAGCTCCAGCGCTTCTTCGATGGTCGCCACCCCGAAGCCGTCGGCCTCGTCTTCCAGGGCCTGCGCGCAGCGCACGGCGCCATGGCCATAGGCATCAGCCTTGATGATCGCCAGCGCCTTGCCGCCCCCCAGCTCGCGGGCGAGCCGGTAGTTGCTGCGCAGCGCGTGCAGATCGATCAGCGCGCGGGCAGGACGCATGTGCGGCTCTCGTGTTGCGGGGCATGGCCGAACTGGCCGTAGCGGAAGATGTCCAGGCCTTCAGTGCTGATCTGTGGCTGGCGTGCACTCATCAGGTCGGCCAGGTAGCGACCTGAACCACACGCCATGGTCCAGCCCAGGGTGCCGTGACCGGTGTTGAGATACAGGTTGCGGAAGGGCGTGGCGCCGATCACCGGCGTGCCATCCGGCGTGGCCGGGCGCAGGCCGGTCCAGAACTGCGCGCGCGACAGGTCCCCGCCCTTCGGGTAAAGGTCACGAACCACCAGCTCCAGGGTCTCGCGGCGACGCGGTGACAGCGACAGGTCGAAACCGGCCACTTCGGCCATGCCACCGACACGGATGCGGTTGTCGAAGCGGGTTACAGCAACCTTGTAGCTCTCATCGAGGATGGTCGAGGTCGGCGCCATGGCCGGATCGGTGATCGGCAGGGTCAACGAATACCCCTTCAACGGGTACACCGGCAGGCGCATGCCCAGCGGCGCGACCAGCGCCGGCGAGTAACTGCCCAGCGCGACCACATAGCGGTCGGCAGTCTCCAGCTTGCCGGCGATGCGCACGCCGGTGATGCGCTCTCCATCCGACTCGATGGCGCTGATGTCCTGGTCGAAGCGGAACTCGACACCGGCATCGGTGCACATCTGCGCCAGGCGGCGGGTGAACAGCTGGCAGTCGCCGGTCTGGTCACGCGGCAGGCGCAGCGCACCGACCAGGCCATCAACGTGCGCCAGCGCCGGTTCCGCGGCGATGATGCCGGCGCGATCCAGCACTTCGTACGGCACGCCATAGCGGGCCAGGATCTCGATGTCCTGCGCCGAGGCATCCAGCTGCTGCTGGGTGCGGAACAGCTGGGTGGTACCCAGGTCGCGCCCCTCGAACTCGATGCCGATCTGCGCGCGCAGCTCGTTCAGGCAATCGCGGCTGTACTCGGACATGCGCACCATGCGCGCCTTGTTGATCGCATAGCGCTCGTGGGTGCAGTTGCGCAGCATCTGCCACAGCCAGCGGTACTGGGCCAGATCCATGCCGGGACGGATCGCCAGCGGCGCATGCTTCTCGAACAGCCAGCCGATCGCCTTCTTCGGCACGCCGGGCGCGGCCCAGGGCGAGGTGTAGCCGAACGACAGCTGGCCCGCATTGGCGAAACTGGTTTCCAGCGCGGGGCCGGGCTGGCGGTCGACGACCGTGACATCAAACCCGGCCTGTCGCAGGTACCAGGCACTGGTGGTGCCGATCACGCCGCTGCCGAGAACTAGGACTCGCATGGAAATTCTCCAACCCGATCATTCCCTGCGTTTGAGCACGCCAGGGCCATAATCGGGGAAGTATATTCTTCCATTCATAGGCGATTTGCCTGTTTTTCACGCTGCGGGCAAGATGTTTCCCCGTGATTCACTTCCCCAGGTTGACGCCCATGGCCGCCCGCCCCCGTGAACTGGACAAGATCGACCGCAGGATCCTGCGCATCCTCCAGGCCGAAGGCCGCATTTCCTTTACCGAGCTGGGCGAGCGCGTGGGCCTGTCGACCACCCCGTGCACCGAGCGCGTGCGCCGGCTGGAGCGCGAGGGCGTGATCACCGGCTATCACGCTCACCTGGATCCCACGGCGCTGAAAGCCAGCCTGCTGGTGTTCGTGGAGATCAGCCTGGCCTACAAGTCCGGCGACATCTTCGAGGAGTTCCGGCGCGCGGCGCTGAAGCTGCCGAACGTGCTCGAGTGCCATCTGGTGTCCGGCGACTTCGACTACCTGCTGAAGGCGCGGATCAGCGAGATGGCCTCCTACCGCAAACTGCTGGGCAGCACCCTGTTGACCCTGCCGCACGTGCGCGAATCGAAGAGCTACATCGTCATGGAAGAGGTCAAGGAGACGCTCAGCCTGCCGATTCCGGAATGAAGGGCCAGAGCCCGCGCTGCGGGTTCCGGCCCTGTTCCAGGGGCGTCAGCGCTGCTGCGGGTGCTTCATCGAGCCCTGCTGCTGGCGTGTTTCCTGCTGCTTGCCGCCCTTCTGCGGCCGCTGCGGGTCCATCTGCTGCTGTTGCTGCTGCGGCGGCTTATGGCTCTGCGCTTCCTTGCCGGGATGACGGTTCTGCGGGTTCTTCATGATCGCGATCCAAAGGACGAAGGACATGCGACGGCGGGATGCCGGCGCAGGGCCACGGTGGTCCTGCGGCGGTTAATCACAGGCGAAAAAGCCGTGAGCGGCAGCAGTGTGTTTTCAGGCGTTCAGCCGGCGCGGTCACCACCCGCCGCGGGCGGTGGCGGACTGCCCTATGGCTTGACCTGCTGGCCACTGCCGGCCGGCACACTGTCGTAGTAGCGGCCGGTACGGGAGTCGAACACACGGTTCGGGCCGACCGGCTTGACGCCGGGAACGATGCGCCCGTTGCGGTCATAGACCTTGTCCGGCAGCTTCGGCGCCGGCGTCGGCACCACCTGCGCCGGGCCGGTGGACTTGATCGGCTGCGTCGGCTGCGGTGACGGCAGGACCTGCGGCTGCGGTCTTGCCGGCTGTGGGGGCGGCGGCACCGGCGCTGGCGCCACGGTGGTGGTGCTGCGGGTGGTGGTCGGCGATGTGGTGGGCACCTGGGCCTGTGCCGACAGGGGCAGCAGAGCCGACAGCACCCAGATGGAAAGGGTCTTCATGGCACGCTCCAGCAGGAATCCTCCCCACCATGCGCCCGCGCCCGTGTGCCGCCCATGAACGCAGCTCACACTTGCAAGACGGCGGTCACACCCCCACGTCTGCAGGCATCCCCAGGCCATCGACCCCACGGAGAGCCAGCATGAGTGCCTTCGACCTGACGCCCCCTGCCGCCTCCCAGACCGACACCCTGGTCGCCGGCCTCAGCAGCGAAGAACGCCGCGTGCTGCTGCAGCACGGCACCGAAGCACCGTTCTGTGGCGTGTTCCTGGACAACAAGCGTGAGGGTGTCTACTGCTGCCGGCTGTGTGGGCTGCCCCTGTTCCGCTCCAGCACCAAGTTCGATTCCGGCACCGGTTGGCCGAGCTTCTTCGCCCCCTACGACGCGGCACACGTGCGTGAGATCCGCGATACCAGCCACGGCATGATCCGCACCGAGATCACCTGCGCCCGCTGTGGCAGCCACCTCGGCCACGTGTTCCCGGACGGGCCGCCGCCCACCCATGAGCGCCACTGCCTGAACTCCGTCTCACTTTCGTTTGCCGGCAACGGCGAGGCCTGGCCCAACCCGTTGCAGCGTGGCGGTGCGGAAAGCGGCGTGGCGGGCTGAGACAACCCCGCCGACCGGTTTCACAGAATTCCCTCTTCAGAAATCCGCAGGGTGGGCCGACAAGGAGATATCCCCCCTCTCTGCGTTGCCCCATGCTCATCATCGTTGGATTCCTGGTCGTCATCATCAGCGTGATCGGGGGCTACCTCGGTGCCCACGGCCGCCTGGGGGCTCTCTGGCAGCCCTACGAACTGGTCATCATCGGCGGTGCCGCGCTGGGTGCGTTCCTGGTCGGCACCCCGGCCAAGACGGTCAAGCAGACGCTGCAGGCCATCGTCGGCGTGTTCAAGGGCCCGCGCTACAAGCAGCAGGACTACATCGACGTCCTCAGCCTGCTCTACGAACTGCTCAACAAGGCGCGCCGGGAAGGCTTCATGGCGCTGGAGGACCATGTCGAACGCCCGGCCGAGAGCGCCGTGTTCGGCAACTATCCGAAGGTGCAGGCCGACCACCACCTGATCGATTTCATCACCGACTGCCTGCGCCTGATGATCGGCAGCAACATCGAGCCGCATGAACTGGAGCCGCTGCTCGAACTGGAGCTGGAAAAGCACCACGCCGAAGCGATGGCCCCGTCGCAGGTGCTGACCAAGGTGGCCGACGGATTGCCCGGTTTCGGCATCGTCGCGGCGGTGCTGGGCATCGTCATCACCATGGGCTCGATCGGCGGCGACATCGTCGAGGTCGGCGGCCATGTCGCCGGTGCACTGGTCGGCACCTTCCTGGGCATCCTGCTCGGTTACGGGTTCGTCGGCCCGATGGCAGCGGCGATGGAAGCACGTGCCGAGCAGGACAGCCGCATCTACGAATCGGTGAAGACCGCACTGCTGGCCTGCCTGCGCGGTTACAACCCGAAGATCGCGCTGGAATTCGCCCGCAAGACGTTGCCGTCGAACGTGCGCCCGGCCTTCTCCGATTTCGAGCAGCACCTGAAGACGGTCAAGTAAGCCATGGCCGAGAGCAAACCCACCGTCATCGTCCGCAAGGTCAGGAAGGCCGGCCATGCCGCCCACCATGGCGGCTCGTGGAAGGTGGCCTATGCCGACTTCGTGACCGCGATGATGGCCTTCTTCCTGGTGCTGTGGCTGATGGCCACCACCAGCAAGAACGATCGTGCGGCCATTTCCGAATACTTCCGCAACCCCAGCCCGCTCAGTGGCCAGAGCGCCACGCCGGCCCCGGGCATGGCCGGGCCGGGCGGTGCCAGCACGTCGATGATCAAGCTCGGCGGCGCCACCGACATCTCGCGTGGCAGCAGCAACGATCCCTTCCAGAACCAGCAGGAAGCCGTGCCGCACCCGGTGGACCAGCAGCAGCGCGACAAGCAGCAGCTGGAACAGCTGATGAAGGAACTGCAGGAAGCGATCAGCCGCAGCCAGGCGCTGGAGCCGTTCAAGGACCAGCTGCTGCTGGACCTGACCCCGGAAGGCCTGCGCATCCAGATCGTGGACAAGCAGAACCGGCCCATGTTCGACCTCGGCAGTGCCACGCTCAAGCCGTACACGCAGCAGATCCTGCATGAGCTGGCCGAGTACCTGAACCACGTGCCGAACCGGATCAGCCTGACCGGCCACACCGACATCACCGCCTACACCGCCGCCCGCGGCTACGGCAACTGGGAACTGAGCGCCGACCGCGCCAATGCGGCCCGCCGCGCCCTGATCGATGGCGGACTGGAGGACAGCAAGATCACCCGCGTGGTCGGCCTGTCCTCCTCGGTGCTGTTCGACCGGGCCGACCCGCAGAACCCGATCAACCGCCGCATCAGCATCGTGGTGATGACCCGCGCCGCCGAGCAGGCCGCGCTGGCCGGCGCCGGTCCACAGGTGGGTCTGTCGGCGCCGGTCATCGACGCGGACGTACAGGCGGCGCAGGGTGAGGCAAAGTAGACGGTGGGTGCGGACCTTGGTCCGCACATCCGGGAAAGCATGCGGACCAAGGTCCGCACCCACCAGGGGCATGGCCCGGCGCTACCGGTACAATGGGGGTCTTTCCGTTTTCAGGTGACACCCCCGATGTCCAAGTCTTCCAAGGCCAAGCGCGACCAGCGCAAGAAGCAGCAGGCCAAGCGCCCGTTCCTCCGTCTGAACGCCCAGCAGCAGGTGCAGAACCACGCCGTGCTGACCAGCGAGGACGGCCAGGTGGTCGCCGCCATCGGCCTGCAGGGTCGCGAGTGGCTGCTGGCCATCGGCGGTCAGACCATGGGCAATGCCGAGAACCCGGTGCCGATGCTGGCCATGCTCAAGCACCTGGCCAACGTGCAGGAGAAGGAAGGCCGCAAGGTCAGCCTGGAGTATTCCGAACTGCTGCAGAAGCTGCTGGATACCCTGGCCGCCGAAGCGGGCCAGACCGCCGACGAGTACCTGGACGCGCTGGTCGCCGAATTCGAAGGCGTGGAAGCCGAGGGCGAGACCGCTGAAGGCGATGTGGCCGAAGAAGCCAGCGCTGCCGAAGGTACCGCTGACGCCGAGGCTGCTCCGGCCGCCGACGCCGACGCCGACGGCAAGCCGCAGGCCTGATCCGGCCGCGGCGGTGACGGTCTACGTCGATGACGCAGTGCATGCCTGGCGCGACCAGCGCTGGGCGCATCTGATGGCCGACACCCTGGCCGAGCTGCACGCCATGGCGGCGCAGCTCGGCATCCCCCGCCGGGCCTTCCAGAACAAGGCCAGCGGCGCGCACTACGACGTCACCACCGAGCTGCGCGCACAGGCGATCGCACTGGGTGCCGTGGCGATTTCACGGCACACCGACCGCGCACAGGTGAAAGCGGTGATCGCCAACGCGCGGGCGCAGTACCGGCCGTAGGCCGCAGTGCCCCCGCCGGGCATGGCCCGGCGCTACCTTGCGTGCCGGATACGTGTGCCTCCGCCGGGCATGGCCCGGCGAACCGGGATGATGCTCAGAACGGGTCGCTGCCCAGGCGGATTTCCACGTTCAGCAGCGAGCACAGCGCCAGCATGGCGTCATCGTCACGGGTCAGTGCCATCCAGCCGGTGAAACCCGCGCTGCCGGCATCCACGCTCCACAGCGTGTAGTTGTGCTCGCGCAGGCGGTCGAAGGCGGTGGACATCAGCTGCACGCCATCCAGGTCTTCGGTGAAATCCTCATCGTCCAGGTCACCGCCCCAGTCAAGCTGCAGGTTGAAGCGCGCGGACAGCTCGTTCACCGCCGATATCAGCGTTTCCAGGTCCTCCCGCTCCACCTCGAAGCCGGATTGCCAGCCGATCGCGGACAGCAGTGACGGCAGCCAATCGGCGTCGGCTTCCAGCGGTTCGCCGGCTTCGGCCAGCAGCTCGCGCCAGCGGTTGAACTGCTGCAGCGCCAGTTCCTCGTCGCCCGGATTGATCAGTACCAGCAGGTTCCAGACCCGCGCTTCGAAGCCATCCTCGTCGAAATCATGGATGTCCTCCTCGAAGTCGAAGTAGTCGCTGTTGTCGGGCATGGCGGGAACTCCTCGGGGCAGGCCGGCATTCTACGGTTTATCCTGTATCGCTGAAGCCGGCCTTGGTGGCCGTCACTGTGAATGAAGCGATGAGCGATACCCCTCCCGACCACCTGGCGATCAATCCGGCCAGCCCCTTCCATGATGCGCAGGCGCTGGAGCGCGGCGTCGGCGTGCGCTTCAACGACGTCGAGCGCGACAACGTCGAGGAATACTCGGTCAGCGAAGGCTGGATCCGCGTACAGGCCGGCAAGGCCCGCGACCGTCGCGGCAATCCGATGACGATCAAGGTCAAAGGCAAGGTCGAGGCCTACTTCCTCGACCAGAAGCCGGCCTGACGGAGCCCGGGGTCAGATCCCTTTCCGCGGGAAAGGGATCCGACCCCGATGCACAGGGCCGGTCACTCGCGCTTGCGCGACTCCAGCAGATCCAGGTTGCGGATCAAGCGCCTCGAGATCTCGTCGGAGATCACGCCGCGCCGGGTGAGGCGGAACAGTTCCTCGCGCTCGGCAGTGAGGCCGGCGCTGCGCAACTGGCGATAGCCCTCCTCCATCCGCTTCACCTTCTCCGGATCCACGTCCGGGTTCTCGCGATCCAGGTGCCGCTGATACAGCAGGCTGACCCGCGAGGCCGCGTCGTTGTACAACTGCACGTTCTCGGTGTTCTGGTTCAGCACCAGCTGCTGCCGCTTGCGCTCCACCCCGGCCAGCGCCGCCTTCGAGGACAACCGGCGGGCCAGATCCTCTTCCTTGCGCTCACCGGAGTCGGCCGGCAACTGCAGGCCCTTCAGCAGCTGCGGCAGCGCCACGCTGGCGCCGACCAGCGAGAACAGGATCACCGCTGCAGCCAGGAAGATCACCAGGTCGCGTGCGGGGAACGGGCTGCCATCGGGCAGGAACAGTGGCAGCGTCAGCACGCCGGCCAGGGTGATCGCACCGCGCACGCCCGCCACCGAGGTGGCCACCACGATGCGCCAGTTCGGCGCCTCGCCCCGCTCCAGGCCACGCCGACGCGCACGCAGCAGGTTCCAGCGCAGTGACAGCCACACCCACAGCAGGCGCAGGGCGATCAGGCTGGCATTGATCACCAGCACGTACACCAGCAGCCACCACGCGCTCTGGTGACCGGTCTCGTTCATCGTGGTGGTTGCACGCTCGACGATGCCCGGCAACTGCTCGCCCAGCAGCACGAACATGATGCCGTTGAAGCTGAACTGCAGCATGTTCCACACGCCCGCGCGCTGCACGCGCATGCTGCCGGAAACACGGCCGGTCATTTCCACGTAGCTCATCGAGATGCCGGCCGCGACCGCCGCGAGGATGCCCGAGGCATTGATCTCTTCGGCCAGCAGGTAGGCCGCGAACGGGATCAGCAGGTTGACCAGCATCGCCGCACCCGGCTCTTCACCGAAACGGCGCCACAACCAACGCTGGAAGGTCGACACGCCCAGCGTCACCGCCACGCCCACCGCCAGGCCCGCCACCGCCACCCACAGGAAGGTCAGCGAAGCGGTGGCCAGCGAGAAGGTACCGGTCATCACCGCCGCCACCGCGAAGCGGAAGCAGACCAGACCGGAGGCGTCGTTGAGCAGTGATTCGCCCTCGAGGATGTGCATCAGCCGCTTGGGAATGGGAGCCTTGGAGGCGATCGCTCCAACGGCCACCGGATCGGTCGGCGAAACAATCGCCGCCAGCGCGAAGCACACCGCCAGCGGCATCACCGGGATCATCCAGTGGATCAGCAGGCCGGCGCCGATGACGGTGAACACCACCAGGCCGAACGCCAGCTCGAGAATCGCGCCCTTGTCGCGGAACAGGCCCTGCTTGGGGATGCGCCAGCCGTCAAGGAACAGCAGGGGCGGCAGGAACAGCAGGAAGAACACTTCCGGCTCCAGCGCATGGCCGCGGTTGAACACGCCCGCAATGACCGCGCCCAGACCGATCTGCACCAGTGGCAGCGGCAGTGAGAACGGCAGGACGCGGACGAGGTATCCGCTGGCGACGACCGCCACCAGCATCGCCAGCACGACTTCAATGGTATGCATGCTTCTTCCAGGAAGCGGCGCGCGGGGGGCATGAAGCCAGCGCCGGAAACCCGGAAAAAACTACCACAGGCGACCACGGCTGCGACAACCGCGGCGACGCTGCGTCAGCACAGGCTCATGCCCCGTCGAAGCGGTAGATGTCCATCGCCAGGAAGCCGCCATCGACGCCGGCATCGATGCGACGTGCGCCGAAGCGGTGGTCACCGGCCGCACCCATCGCGAAGAACAGCGGCAACAGGTGTTCATCGGTGGGATGGGCGCGTTCGGCGAACGGTGCCTGCCGGCGGTAGTCCAACAGCGCCGGGCGGTCATCGGCCGCCAGCCGCTGCTCCACCCACTCGATGAACGGCCGCACATAGGGCGCTTCCTTGCCGTCCTGGTAGTCGCCCCAGTCGTGCAGGTTGTGGGTGATGCTGCCCGAGCCGACCAGCAGCACGCCCTGTTCGCGCAGAGGTGCCAGCGCGCGGCCCAGCGCAAACTGGTGCGCAGGCCCCAGCAACGGCTGGATCGATACCGGCACCACGGGAATGTCGGCCTGCGGACGCAGCAGGCGCAGCGGCACCCAGGCGCCGTGGTCGAGACCACGCTGGGTATCGATGGCCACCGGCAGGCCTGCCGCGGCGATGCGCCCGGCAATGTCTTCGGCCAGCGCCGGATCGCCCGGTGCCGGGTACTGCAGTTCAAACAGCGCGCGCGGGAAGCCGCCGAAGTCATGGAGGGTCGGCGGTTGCGGGTGGGCGCCGACCAACGGCTGCCGCCCCAGCCAGTGGGCCGAGGCGATGACGATGGCGCGCGGCGTGGGCAGGTCGCGGGCCAGTTCGGCCAGGCGCACGCCCACCTCGCCCGGCTGCAGCGCAGTCATCGGGGAGCCGTGCGAGATGTACAGCGAAGGCAGGCGGGACATGGAATTCTCCGTTTGCAGTATCAGCCAGCGCTCAACGCGAACGCAGGGTCCAGCGACCGTCACCGACCAGGAACAGCACCACCAGCGCCAGCGCCCAGAAGGCCGGGTACTCCCAGCCACCGCCAGCATTGGCAAAGCCGAAGCCGTTTGCGCCGTGCACGGTGACGATGGTGCCCAGCAACAGGGGCACGCCGGCCAGCCCGACCCAGCGCGCGTAGACACCGAGCAGCAGGGCTGCGGAAATCACCAGTTCTGCCGCGAGGGTGAGGTAACCCAGCACACCCGGCAGACCGAGCGACTCGAAGAACGCCGCGGTGCCGGCTGGGGTGAACACCAGCAGCTTGGTCAACGCGTGGACCAGGAACAGGACGCCCAGGGCCAGGCGCAGCAGCGTCGCCCCATAGGGCGCCAGCGGCGGAGCGGAAGCAACAGAGGTCGTCATGGCGGGGCCTCGAAAGGGAAGAAGCACAGCTTATTGCGCCGACCGATGCCGATAAATACGATGATTCGACCGTATTTATTTCATAAGGCGCAACAATGGACACTTTGGACGCCATGCGTGTGTTCGTGGCCGTGGTCGAGCGCAATGGCTTCAGTGCGGCCGCCCAGGCACTGGATATGTCCACCGCCGGCGTCACCCGGCAGGTTGCGGCGCTTGAGAAGCGCCTGTCGACGCGGCTGCTCCACCGCACCACCCGCCGGGTCAGCCCGACCAGTGCCGGCGCCGCCTACTACGCGCAGTGCGTGCGCCTGCTGGCGGAGTTCGACGCACTGGAGGCCAGCATCGGCGCACAGGCACTGGAACCGTCCGGCCTGCTGCGCATCAATGCGCCGGTCAGCTGGGGCATCGCCCGTCTCGGCCCGCTGCTGGCCGGCTTCCGCGAGCGGTTCCCGCAGGTGGAACTGGACCTGGCCCTGTCCGACCGTCTGGTGGACATGGTCGAAGAAGGCTACGACGTGGCCATCCGCATCACCCGCGAGCCCGGGCCCACGTTGATCGCGCGCCGCCTGGGCGAATCTCGGGTCAGCCTGTGCGCGGCGCCCTCCTACCTGGCTGCGCACGGCACGCCGGCCACGCCGCAGGCACTGCAGGATCACGCATGCCTGGGCTACAGCTACTGGGCCGGCGGCGACCAGTGGCCACTGCACGGCCCCGGAGGCGACGTCCAGGTCACGGTGAACAGCCTGCTGCGCGCCAACAACGGCGACGTGCTGCGCGAGGCGGCGATTGCCGGCATGGGCGTGATCCTGCAACCGGATTTCCTGCTCCAGGAGGCGCTGGCCGACGGCCGCCTGGTGCGCATCCTGCCGGACTGGGAAGCGGCGCCGATCGGCATCTTCGCCGTCTACACCAGCCGCAGCCATCTGGCGCCGAAGGTGCGCAGCTTCATCGATTACCTGGTGGAGGCCGGGATCTGACGAGGCCACCGGACAACACCCGTGACACGCGGGCGCAAGGCCATGCCCGGCAAGCCGCAACATGGGCTAGACAGCAACCTCGTCCAGCATGCCGATGACCCGCTCCAGAGGGGCCGGACGTCCCAGCAGGTAGCCCTGCACCTGGTCGCAGCCGTGCGCGGCCAGCCAGTCGAGCTGCCCCGGCGTTTCCACGCCCTCGGCAATGATGGTCAGGCCCATGCTGTGGCCCAGCGACAGCAGCGCCCTGCAGATCGATGCGTTGCGCGGATTGGTCTCCACGTCGGCGACGAAGCTGCGGTCGATCTTGAGGATGTCCAGCGGCAGGTGCTGCAGGTAGGACATGCTGGAGTAGCCGGTACCGAAATCATCCAGCGACACGCAGATGCCCTGCTCGTGCAGGCGCTGCATGGTCTGCATCGCCTGCGCCGGCTTGCGCATCAGGCTGCTCTCGGTCAGCTCCACATGCAGCGCGCCGCGAGCCAGGCCGAAGTCCTGCTGGGCACGGGTGAACTCGGCCACCAGGTCGCTGTTGAAGAACTGCACGGCCGACACGTTCACCGCGATCGGCAGATCGCCCCAACCCGCCTCCACCAGGCGCCGCTGCGCCTGGGCCGCCGCACGGATCACCCAGCGCCCCAGGGCCAGGATCAGACCGGTGTCCTCGCACAGCTGGATGAACTCGTTGGGAGGAATGAAGCTGCCATCGGCCTGCGGCCAGCGCAGCAATGCCTCCAGTGCCGCCGGACTGCCGTCGCTGGCGTGGCGGATCGGCTGGAAGTACAGCTGGAACTCGCTGTCGATCGCCGCATGGATGCGCCCGGCCAGGCGCAGGCGATCAGCCAGGCGCGTGGTGACCGCAGCGTCGAACCAGGCCACCACATCCCCTTCGGCGCGCGCGGCGTGCGCCGCCTGTGCCGCCATGCCGATCACCTGCTCGGCGCTGTGGCCATCATCTGCCGTGTGCACCGCCACGCCGATGCGCGGCTCGAACTGGTGCAGCGAATCCTTGCCACGCATTGGTGCCGACACGATCTGCAGCAGATCGTCGAGTACGCGCGGGGTGTCATGCGCGGCGCCGATGGCGAACACGAAATCCTCGGCCGGCTGGAAGGCCAGCGCGCCGTAACGTGCCGCCAGCACACCCAGGCGCGAGGCCATCGACTGCAGCACCGCATCGCCGATCTCCCGGCCCAGCGTGTCGGCCACCAGCTGCAGGCCACGCAGCTGCACGAAGGCGATGGTGTAGCCCTCCGCCTGGGCATCCAGCTGCTCGGTCAGCGCGCGCACGTTGAGCAGCCCGGTCGCCGGGTTGTGCCGCGCCTGGTAAGCCAGGTCGCGCTCATAGGCCATCCGCTCGCTGACATCCTCGGCCAGTACCAGGCAGGCCGGCTGGCCATCGAAATCCAGCCGGGACAAATGTGCGCGCACTTCGAACACACTGCCATCCTTGCGCCGGTGCAGGCGCACGGCAGCATCGGGAAGGTCGCCCACGCGCGCCCGCGCGATGGCTCCCTTGACCTCGTCCCACCCTTCCCGCGGCCGGATGTCGAGGATGCTCATGGTGAGGAATTCCTCACGGCTGTAGCCGTACTGCCGCACGGCCGCATCGTTGACCTCGATGAAGCGCAGCGTGTCCGGATCGAACACCCAGAACGGCGCAGGATTGCGGTCGAACAGCAGGCGGAAGCGCCGTTCGACCTGGTTCATCTGTTCACGGGCCTGATACCGCTCGCTGAGATCGGTGAGCGCGCCGATCATGCGCCGCTGGCGATCGGCCACCGGCACGCGCTGGCCCCGCGCGCCGACCCAGCGCACCGCGCCACCCGGCAGCACCAGGCGGAATACCTCATCCATCACCGCGTTGCCGGCAAATGCCTGGTCAAACGCCTTCTGCAGCCGTGCGGCATCATCGCGGTGCACCCGGGCAAAGAAATCGGCCACCGGCAGCGCGTCGGTCTGCACGCCGAAGATTTCGCGTGCCAGCGGTGACCAGCGCAGCAGTGCAGCATCCTCATCGACGTACCAGGTGCAGACCCGCCCGACCTGGTGGGCCAGCCGCAGTTCCGCGTTGCCGGCCTGCAGTTCCTCGGCCATCGATTGCTGCCGGCGGATCGTGCGCTGTACGGCGAGCAACAGCACCAGCAGCACGGCCACATAGACCAGCACGATGGCCACCGATGCCTGCAGGTAGGGCCACCACGGCGCCAGCACGTCCTTTTCGGCCAGGCCGACCTGCACCGCCAGCGGGTTGCGTTCCAGCGTACTGATGGTGGTGATGCGCGGCACGCCGTCAACCACGCCGGGCATGTTCCCCAGTTCGATCACCGCCTGCCTGCCGAGCAGATCGCGCCCGGGCAGCTCGTAGCGGTGTCCGACCGTGCCATGCGGATCGGGCACGCGCGCCAACATGTAGCCTTCGGCATCACTGATCGACACCAGGCCGTTCGGGCCCACGTCCAGCCCGCCGATGATGCGCTGCAGTTCGCCGCAGCGCAGGCGCGCCAGCAGCCAGCGGTCGTCGTCCAGCGGCAGCGCCAGCGGCACCACCCAGCCATCATCGCTGCCCCGCTGCGGCGGCCCGATGTACAGCGCACTGCCAGGGCCGCGCCGTTGCGGATCGGTCCACAGGGGCAGCTGCAGGTCGCCCTGGCCCGCGGTCAGCGCACGTCCGTAGCTGTCGAGCACCACGATGCTGTGCAGCTCGGCGTGCCGTTGCAGCACGCCGGCCACGGCCGCATCGAGCAGCCGCGGTGCCTGTGCCGGCACGCTCCGGAACAGCTCGGCGGCGTCGGCGGAAATGCCGCCCATCGCCCGCTCCAGATTGCGCAGCTGCAATGCCAGCAGGCGCTCGCTGCCGACCGCCAGTGCCCGGCTCTGCCGCTGCGCCGCTTCCAACCGCCGATGGTGGTCATTGACCAGCATCATCGCCAGACCGGCCACCAGCAGCACGCCCAGCACCACCCCGCCCCAGGTGATGGCGCGCAGTGGCCGGGCCAACGCGCGTTTCAGCGCGGGCATCGGTGGGTGTTCCCTGTCCAGTGGGCTGGCTTCATGCGCGAACGATTCCTCCACATCCCCGACCTCAGCGGCCGGCGACTGCCATTCTTGACCGCCGGGCCCGCCACGCCGGGTCACCTGCCTGCGTCCGCGCAGGGGTCCGGCATGCAGCATGCACCACGGCGGTGACGGCGTGAAGATCGCCGCACCGCGTTCAGCCAGATCGTGCACAGCCTTGCGCCACAACGGTGCGACCCGTCGCATCGGAGCGGATTAGACTTGGCGTTTTCCCGCCGCAAGAGAAGTCCATGTCCAAGCTGCGCCGTCCCACCCTGGCACTGGCCATTGCTGCCAGCCTGTCCCTGGCCGCCTGCGACCGCGCCGCCGATCCGGCGGCCAGTACCGCCGCGCCGGCCGCATCCGCCCCCGCAGCCGCCAAGCCGATGCTGGGCAGCTTCGGCTTCGATGCCAGCGGCATGGATCGCAGCATCGCCGCCGGCGACGATTTCTTCGGCTTCGCCAATGGCACCTGGGTGAAGAACACCCAGATCCCCGCCGACCGCTCGCGCTTCGGCAGCTTCAACGTCATCGCGGAGAAGACCCAGGCCGACACCCGCGCCATCCTCGAAGGCGCTGCCGGCAATGCCCAGGCCAGCGGCGAGGACAAGCTGATCGGCGATTACTACGCCGCCTTCATGGATGAGGCCGGCATCGAGCAGCGCGGTATCGCGCCGGTGCAGCCGCAGCTGAAGGCGATCGATGCGATCACTGACAAGGCCGGCCTGGCCCGCGCGCTGGGCGGCGACATGCGCGCCGATGTCGACCTGCTCAATGCCACCAACTTCTACACCGACCGCCTGTTCGGCCTGTGGGTCTCGGTCGATCTGCTGCAGCCGGACCGCACCGCGCCGTATCTGGTGCAGGGCGGACTTGGCATGCCCGACCGCGACTTCTATCTGGGCGACGGCCGCATGGCCGAACTGCGCAAGCAGTACCAGGCCTATATCGCGCAGCTCCTGCAGCTGGCCGGCAGCGCCGACCCGGCCGGCAAGGCGCAGCGCATCGTTGCGCTGGAAACGAAGATCGCGCAGGCGCACGCCACCCAGGAAGAAACCAACGACGTGACCAAGGGTGCCAACCCCTGGACCCAGGCTGACTTCAACGCCAAGGCCCCGGGCATGGACTGGACCGCCTTCCTCGATGCCGCTGCACTGGGCAAGCAGCAGGACTTCATCGTCTGGCAGCCCAGGGCGGTGGCCGGGCTGTCCAGGCTGGTGGCCACCGAGCCGCTGGAGGTCTGGAAGGATTACCTGGCCTTCCATGCGCTGGATCGCGCCGCGGCGTACCTGCCGAAGAAGTTCGCCGATGCCCGCTTCGCCTTCCACGGCACCGCGCTGAGCGGCACGCCGCAGCAGAGCGATCGCTGGAAGCGCGCGGTGGATGATGCCAACCACGCCGTCGGTGAGGCCATCGGCAAGCGCTATGTCGAGAAGCACTTCGACGCCAGGACCAAGGAGCGCGCGGACGAAATGGCGAAGAACATCATCGCCGCGTTCGCCAGGCGCATCGACGCGCTGTCGTGGATGTCGCCGCAGACCAAGGCCAGCGCCAAGGCAAAGGTGGCCGGCCTGACCGTGGGCATGGGGTATCCGGAAAAATGGCGCGATTACAGCGGTCTGGAAATCCGCCGCGACGATCCGCTGGGCAATGCACAGCGCGCCGAGCTGTTCGAGTACCAGCGCAACATCGCCAAGCTGGGCAAGCCGGTCGACCACGGTGAGTGGGCGATGCTGCCGCAGACCATCAACGCGATGAACGTGCCGCTGGAGAACCGCCTGGTGTTCCCGGCCGCGATCCTGCAGCCGCCGTTCTTCGATGGGGCCGCCGATGATGCGGTGAACTACGGTGCGATCGGTGCGGTGATCGGCCATGAGATCAGCCACGGGTTCGACAATGCCGGCGCGCTGTTCGACGAGACCGGCAAGCTGCACAACTGGTGGACCGCCGAGGACCTGAAGCAGTTCAACGCCGCCGGCGACGCGCTCGCGGCCCAGTTCAGCAGTTACGAGCCGTTCCCCGGCGTGCACGTCAACGGCAAGCTGACGCTGGGCGAGAACATCGCTGACGTCGCCGGTCTGGGAACGGCCTACGACGCCTACCAGCTGTCGCTGCAGGGCAAGCCGGGCCAGACCCTGGAAGGCTTCACCCCGGACCAGCGCTTCTTCCTCGGCTTCGCCCAGGCATGGCGCAGCAAGAGCCGCGAGCAGGCGCTGCGCAATTCGCTGCTGACCGACGTGCACGCGCCGGGCCAGTTCCGCGCGCTCACCGTGCGCAACATCGACGCCTGGTACCCCGCGTTCGAGGTGAAGGAGGGCCAGAAGCTGTACCTGGCCCCCGACAAGCGGGTCAAAGTCTGGTGAGATGAGGGAAACGGGCGCCGCGAGGCGCCCGTTTTCATCTGCACCGGCCCGGCGGGCTGCGCGGTCGGTGCCGATTCAGGCCGAAGACGACGCGATTCACCGGGATTCCTGCTCATCCCCGGTTTCATGTGCGCCCGCAGCACGTTTCACCCTGCGACATCCTGTCGCAGGCTGCGGGCACTGTGCTGCATCGCACAAAACTTCACCCGACCGGACAAGACCCTTACGGCGCTTGGCGTTCCGCCCATTGCACCGCTCGCTGGAAGTGCTAGAACTGAACCCGCCACACCGTCCAACGCTGATCGACGCACGTTCCACAAGGAGCCAGCCATGATTGCTTTGTTCAAGGGTTTGGGAATTCTGCTTCGCGACAACGAGCTCTACAGCAGCCCGTTCGACAAACAGGTCGCGCACTGGCGCAATCTCAGCGAGCAGCAGATCCGCGATGAAGTGGCGGTGCTGGCCCAGGCCAAGTGCCAGTGGCTGATCGCCTCCATCATCGGCTGGCAGGCGGCGTCGCTGGTGATTCTGGGCCTGATCGCCAACTACCTGTGGCGTGACGACTTCCATATCACCTTCACCCGCGTGGTGATCGTGTTCGGCTCATGGGTCTCGATCCTGTTCGTGATCTGGTTCATGGCCAACATGTTCGACCAGCAGGCCGGCTTCGAGCGCTGGATGAAAGCCTTCAACAGCCGGGCCCGCATCAGTTCCAAGGCCGACAGCGTCGAGCATGTGGCCGAGGCGCTGGACCTGGCCGAGCACTACCCGGAAGTGCTGGACTACAAGCAGGCGGTCACCGCCAGGCGCGAGCTGCGCCATGAGGACATCCGCATCATGACCGAGATCGGCCGGATGAAGCAGCACTCCGAACTGGTCGGGCGGCTGAACCATGTAGGCGAAACCGAACACCATCACGAACTGACGCTGCAGCCTGCCTACTGACCCTTGCGGAAAACGGGGGGGTCCACAATGCCACCGTGATCACTCACGGTGGCATTGTTCTATCGGGTCCTGGCTGACGCATTGGTGGAAGCCCTCGGGCAGGCCTCGCATGGTTTCGGTTTGGCCTACGGCCACCGTAAAACGCCGCAGGGGCGGCGTGGCGCAGGTGGCCTCGGTGCTGCAGGCCGGATCCAGCACGAGATAGTGGCACCTGCCACTGCTGCTGGCGATGCATTGGAACCGCGCCTGACCATCGACGACGGTGCCCTTGCTGTACAGCGTGTCCACGCCGTTGGCGCGCGCGCGGGTAATCGAGGAATTACTGGATTTTTCGCAGCCGGCCAGTGCCAGCAGCACAGCACACACAAGCAGAAGACGGGGCATGGTCATTCCTCGGGGCAGGATGCAACGTCGCGGCTACATGCCGCGGAACAGGCTCATGAAGGGCTGGCTGACCACCAGCGTTTCCGGCCGCTGGCGCAGGCGCAGCACACCGCGCCCGGTATCGTCGCGGCTGACCGCAGCGACCGATTTCATGTTGACGATGGTCGAGCGGTGGATCTGGCGGAAGTGCTGCGGATCGAGCACTTCCAGCAGTTCGCGCAGCGGGGTGCGCAGCAGGCTCTCGCCGGCGGCGGTGATCACGGTGGTGTACTTGTTGTCCGCGCGGAAGTAGACCACGTCCTCCAGCATGATCAGCTGGGTCTCGCGGCCATTGCTGGCGGTGATCCACGCCAGCGGCGGGCGGTCACCGTTCTGTCCCGGTCCCAGACGCTGCAGAAGGCGTTCCAGCACCGCATCATCGTGGCGCGTGGAGGGCAACCGCGCCAGGAGGCGCTCGCGCGTGGCCAGCAGGCGCTCATCGCTGACCGGCTTGAGCAGGTAGTCCATCGCACCCTGTTCGAAGGCATCGATGGCGTACTGGTCGTAGGCGGTGACGAACACCACCTGCGTGCGCGGGCTGAGCTCGGACAGTGCACGCGCGACCTCGATGCCGGTGATGCCCGGCATGCGGATGTCGAGGAAAGCGATGTCCGGCTGCTTCTCGGCCAGCTGCTCCAGTGCACTGGCGCCGTCTTCGCACTCGGCCACCAGCTTCAGCTCCGGCCACAGCCGGCGCAGCTGGTCCACCAGCGACTGCCGCAGCAGTTCCTCGTCCTCGGCAATCAGGGCTTCAAGCGGCATGGCTGCGCTCCTTGTTGGATGGCGGCAATGTCATGGTCGCGGCAACGCCACTGGGGAAATTGGCGACGATCGCTACGCCGGACTGCTCGCCGCAGGTCAGGCGCAGCCGCTCGCGCAGGTTCTTCAGGCCGATGCCGGTGCCGCTGGTGGTGCCCTGGCCGAAGCCCAGCCCATCATCGGCCACGGTCACCGTCACGTGGTCGTCGAAGCCCCGCGCCAGGATCCAGATCGTTCCACCTCCGGGCTTGGGCTCCAGGCCGTGCTTGATCGCGTTCTCGACCAGCGTCTGCAGCGCCATCGCCGGCAGCTTCACCGCATGCAGTTCCGGCGGCACCTGCACCTCCACCGCCAGCCTTGCGCCCATGCGGATCCGCAGGATCTCCAGGTACGCGCGGGTACGCTCCAGCTCCACGCCGAGGGTGGACATCGATTCGTCCACCTGCGGCAACGAACTGCGCAGGTACTGGATCAGGTGCCCCAGCATCTGCTCGGCCCGCGCCGGATCGGTACGGGTCAGCACCTGGGCATTGGCCAGCGTGTTGTACAGGAAGTGCGGCTCGACCTGCGCGTGCAGCAAATTCAGGCGCGCCACCGACAGCTCCTTTTCCACCTGGGTCTGCTCCGCGGCGGCCTGCTCGGTGCGGCGCTGGTCGGCCACCCGACGGCTGATCGCACGGGTGACCGCTTCGGCATTCTCGTAGTTGCTGCCTTCGTCCAGCGCCAGCAGATCGGCCCACCAGCCCGCATCGGGCTCGAACAGCAGGGTGACGGTACTGGTGCCCTGCCCGGGCGTGACCGTGGCCAGCACGCCGTTGCGCTTGATCGCCAGCCGCGCGGGCAGGTTCCAGCGCGAGGGCTGGCGGCCGTTCCAGGGGTCGACGCGGCGCACGTAGGCGCGCACCTGCAGGCTGCCGGCCGCGCTCTCCACCTCCTCCACCCGGGGCAGCTCGGCCACGGCCGCCTCGACCACGGCAAAGGCCTGGCCGGCATCCATCGGCAGTTCCACCTGCCGACGCTGGCGCCCGGACAGCGTGCTCGCGTCCAGGCGCCCGGCCACCAGCCAGACCCGGCGCACATGGCTGATCGCACTGCCCAGCGCGGTAATCATCAGGAACATCGCCAGCAGGCCGAAGATCCAGCCCGGGCCATCGTTCATGCCGCTGAAGATGCCGCTCCAGACCATGCCGGCCACGACCAGCGCCGCGGCCCAGGCCAACAGATGACGGAAAATGAGAGTGAGGCTGGCGAACACGGCGGCGCCTTGGTGAAAGGGGTAAGCCGAGCATAGGGCGGCCTGCCCGGCAGACAAGCGGCCTGCGACGAAGTGCGGGAAAG
>NZ_JAODZG010000046.1:0-26703 GCF_029835135.1 Stenotrophomonas sp. GD04145
CCGACCGGCGTGTTGCCGCCGTCGCCGAGGAACTTGCGTGGGTTGACCACGTTGCCGTTTTCCCAGACCTCGAAGTGCACGTGGGCGCCGGTGGAGCGACCGGTGGAACCGGCCTTGGCCACTTCCTGGCCGGCACGGACCAGATCGCCGACCTTCACCACCAGGCGCGAATTGTGCGCGTAGCGGGTGACGTAGCCGTTGCCATGGTCGACATCGACGACGTTGCCGTAGCCGCCCTTGACGCCGGAGAAGCTGACCACGCCATCGGCCACGGCCATGACCGGATCGCCGACCCGGGCGTGGAAGTCCATGCCCTTGTGGGTGGCGGCACCGCGGCCGAAGGGGTCGGCACGGGTGCCGAAGCCGGACGTGACATAGCTGTTGCGGATCGGCATGCGCGAAGGCACGGCGTTCTGCTGCAGCTGGTGATCGAACATCAGCGATTCCATCACCGACAGCTGGCGGCCTGAAGCAGCGAAACGCTGCTCCAGCACCTGTAAGTCGGCGTTGACATCCTTGACCGGGATGTCCGAGGTCGGGCCGCCGGCATCGCCGTCACCCAGGCCGGGAGTTTCGTTGAAGTCGAACTCGCCATCTTCCAGCTTGCCCATCTGGGTCAGCCGTTCGCCCAGGGCGTTGAGGCGGGTGGCCTGCGCCTGCAGCTCGCCGAGGCGGGCCGCCAGCGCGTTGACCTGGGTCTGCGCATCGCGCTGGACCTTGGCCAGTTCAGCCTCCTGGCGGTCGACCTTGGCCTGCAGCCGCGAATCGTTGAACGCGTTGGCGCCGATTCCGCCTGCAAAGCCGATAATGCAGCCTACCCCGAGCACGCTGCCCAGCAGGGCACGGGGGCGGTCCTCGAAATAGAACCGCAAACGCGTGAGCGCCGATTTGGCCTGACCTTCACGCGTTTTGATTACGATCTTTTTGAATGCCATCAGTGAGTTTTCATGTCTGAGCCGAAATCCAGCGTTCGCCCCGCTTCCGTGCCGAAACCGGCACTGGATGCGGTAATGGCGGACAAAAGCGGGAACCCGCTGCGGCGTGCCTTGTGGCTCGACGCGCTGGACCGTCAGTTGCGCCCCCAGTTGCCGCCACCTCTGCGCAGCCGTTGCCGGCTGGCCAATGTGGACGGGGAACACCTCGTTTTTCTCGTCGAGTCCCCGGTCTGGCATGCCAAGTTCCGGCTTGCCGAGGCCCAGCTTCTCGACGCGGCCCGGTCCATCGGGCTGAAGGCCACCAGGGTGACCATCAAGACTGCGTCCACCACTCCCTCACGCTCCCCAGCGATCGACAACCGAAATGGCCCCCACGCAGTTTCAGCCGCCACGCACAAAGGGCTACGCGACGCCTTGGCAGCCCTGCAGGATGTTCCTTCGAAGCCGAAGAAGCGGTCCTGAGGACAACGGAGCCTCCTGCTCCGCTCCCCGTCGCGCGTGTCACCGCAGCGTGAAACATTTCGGGGGCCGGGTCGCATCCTAGCGGTCCCCGGTGGACCTGTCGTTAGATTGTTGTTAAAACAACGTTAAATTCAGGCTTCCGATCCAACAGGTTCACGAAACCGTGACGACAGACCGACAGTCGCGTCACCTGCTGCGTCGTATCCATCGCAGCCTCCAGAAATGCGGACGCCGCCCTGAGAGGCGGCGTTTTTTCCTTTCAATTCAAAACGTTATGTGGATCAGGCGTAGGCCGGGGTGGCGTACTCGACCGGATCCGGTACCGCCGGCGAGTCATAGCTGACCCACTCCCACGCGCTGGCATCGGCCATCAGCGCGCGCACCAGCTTGTTGTTGAGCGCGTGACCGGACTTGAAGCCCTCGTAGGCGCCCAGCACCTGGCCACCGGCGAGGTAGAGGTCGCCGATCGCATCAAGGATCTTGTGGCGCACGAATTCGTCGGCGTAGCGCAGCCCGTCTTCGTTGAGCACGCGGAACTCGTCAAGCACGATGGCGTTGTCCATCGACCCGCCCAGGCCCAGATTGCGTTCACGCATGTACTCCAGGTCGCGCATGAAGCCGAAGGTGCGCGCGCGGGAGATTTCCTTGGTGTACGCCAGCGTGGAGAATTCGATTTCCTGGCGTGACTGCTTGGCCGGGATCATCGGGTGGTCGAACTGGATGGTGAAGCCCAGCTTGTACCCCTCGTAGGGCGTGAAGCGGGCCACCTTGTCACCCTCGGTCACTTCCACGGTCTTGAGCACGCGGATGAAGCGCTTGGGCGCATCCTGTTCCACGATGCCTGCCGACTGCAGCAGGAACACGAACGGGCCGGCCGAACCGTCCATGATCGGCAGCTCGGCCGAGGACAGCTCGACGATGATGTTGTCCACACCCAGGCCGGCCAGAGCCGACATCAGGTGTTCAACGGTCTGGACCTTGGCGTCGTTGCAGGTCAGGCCGGTGCACAGGGTCACTTCGGTGACCAGCTCCGCCTTGGCCGGCACTTCCACCACCGGATCCAGATCCACGCGGCGGAACACGATGCCGTGGTTGACCGGTGCCGGGCGCAGGGTCATGTAGACCTTGTCACCGCTGTGCAGGCCAACGCCGGTAGCGCGGATCGTGTTCTTGAGGGTGCGTTGCTGGATCATGGGGGCAGACCGGAAGTGACACCTTAGATTAACACGCGCACTCCCCTACCCCGGCTGAAACGGCGGCAGGACACACCGGCGCGCGGGTGGGACACGCGTGAAGGGCCGCCGGGCCTATCCTGGCCCGGCGCCCGCACTTCAGGACATGGTGGCGCGACCCGGGGAGGACAAGCCCCGGGCAGCTCCGCTCAGTCCGCCTGGCGGCGCAGGAACGCCGGGATGTCCAGGTAATCATTCGGCAGTTCCGCCGCCGCCGGGGCCGAAGAGGCCGGGGCCGACGCGGTGGAGGCTGCCGCGGTATCGCTGCTGGCACGACGCAGGCCCAGGCCCATGCCGCCCACGGCCTTGGAGACCGCATCGCCACCCGTGTCGAACTCGCCGAACTCCGGCTGGCCGGTGGTGGCATTGCGCACCAGCTTGATCGGCGCACGCTCGCCCGGACGCTGGCTCTTGCTGGCCGACACGCGGTTCAGGCCGGTAGCCACCACCGTCACGCGCACTTCGTCCTGCATGTCCGGATCCAGCACGGTACCGACCACCACGGTGGCATCTTCGGACGCGAAGCCATCGATGGTGCGGCCGATCTCGTCGAACTCGGCCATGGTGAAGTCGGCGCCGGCGGTGATGTTGACCAGGATGCCGTTGGCACCGGCCAGGTTCACATCGTCCAGCAGCGGGTTCTGGATCGCCGCTTCGGCGGCAGCCTGGGCACGGTCATCGCCACGGGCGGTGCCGGTACCCATCATCGCCAGGCCCATTTCGGACATGACGGTGCGCACGTCGGCGAAGTCGACGTTGATCAGGCCCGGACGCACGATCAGGTCAGCAATGCCCTGCACGGCGCCCTGCAGCACGTCATTGGCGGCACGGAACGCCTGGATCATGGTGGCGTTGCGGCCCAGCACGGTGATCAGCTTCTCGTTCGGAATCGTGATCAGCGAGTCGCAGTGCTGGCTCAGTTCCTCGATGCCCTTCAGCGCAACCTGCATGCGGCGACGGCCTTCGAACGGGAACGGCTTGGTGACCACGGCCACGGTCAGGATGCCCATTTCCTTGGCCAGCTGCGCCACCACCGGCGCCGCACCGGTGCCGGTGCCGCCGCCCATGCCGGCGGTGATGAACACCATGTCGGCGCCCTGCAGGGCGTCCATGATGCGCTCACGGTCTTCCAGGGCGGCCTGGCGGCCCACTTCCGGGTTCGCGCCTGCGCCCAGGCCCTTGGTCACGTTGGTGCCCAGCTGCAGCTGCAGCTTCGCACCGCAATTCTTGATGGCCTGCGAGTCGGTGTTGGCGGTGATGAACTCCACGCCGTCCACCGCCGAGTTGACCATGTGCGCCACGGCATTGCCGCCGCCGCCGCCCACGCCAACCACCTTGATCACCGCATTGGGTGCCATCTTTTCGATCAGTTCAAAATGCGCCATGTCCGTGTCCTCGTTGTATCCGCTTTCGATGGCATGGGCATTCGGGCGTCCTGCCGTCCTGCTGCATGCCGCCGTTGCGGCTGTGTGGGTTGTGTGTTGCCGGTGTTGCGTTGTGTTGCGGGTGTTGCATCCGGGCGATGCCCGGCGTTACGGGTTCCGCGTCAGAACTCGCCGCGGAACCAGGTCTTGAGTTTCTTGAACATGCTGCCGGCGCGCCCGGTCGGCAGCGATGGCCGGCGCGGATGCTCGATCTGGCTGCCCATCAGCAGCAGGCCCACGCCGGTGGCGTGCACCGGGTTGCCGACCACTTCGCCCAGGCCGGTGACGTGCTGCGGAATGCCCACGCGCACCGGCATCTGCAGCATCTCTTCAGCCAGCTCGACCACGCCTTCCATCTTCGATGCACCGCCGGTGAGCACCATGCCCGCGCGCACCAGCTCTTCGAAGCCGGAGCGACGCAGTTCGGCCTGCACCATCTCGAAGATTTCCTCGTAGCGGCCCTGCACTGCCTGCGCCAGCGAATGGCGCGGCATGCGCCGCGGCGGGCGATCACCCACCGACGGCACCTGGATGCTCTCCTCGGCAGTGGCCAGCTGGGCCAGGGCGCAGGCGTAGCGCACCTTGATCTGCTCGGCTTCCGGGGTCGGCGTGCGCAGCATGTGCGCGATGTCGTTGGTGACGTGGTCGCCGGCAATCGGCAGCGATGCGGTGTGGCAGATCGCGCCCTGCACGAACACCGCGATGTCGGTGGTGCCTGCGCCCATGTCGACCAGCACCACGCCCAGCTCGCGTTCGTCGGCGGTCAGCACCGCCACGCTGGAGGCCAGCGAGGACAGCACCAGATCATCCACCTGCAGGCCGCAGCGCTGCACGCACTTGCTGATGTTGGCGGCGGCGGACTGCGCGCACACCACCAGGTGTGCATGCACTTCCAGGCGCACACCGGTCATGCCCACCGGGTTGCGGATGCCTTCCTGCGAATCATCCAGCACGTACTCGCGCGGGATCGCATGCAGGATCTTCTGGTCAGCCGGAATCGCCACCGCCTTGGCAGCGTCGAGCACGCGGTCCAGGTCGCCCCAGGTCACCTCGCCATCGCGGATCGGCACGATTCCCGGCGAGTTCTTGCACTGCACGTGGTTGCCGGAGATCGAGGCGTAGACCGAACGGATCTCGCAGCCGGCCATCAGCTCGGCCTCTTCGACCGCACGCTGGATCGACTGCACGGTCGATTCGATGTCCACCACCACGCCGCGCTTGAGGCCGCGCGACTCGTGCGATCCGATGCCGATCACTTCGATCGGGTTGCCCGGCGAATACTCGCCCACCAGCGCCACCACCTTGGAGGTGCCGATATCCAGGCCGACGATCAGCGATTTGTCACCCTTGCGATTCATGTCCTTTCCTGCGTCCTTCTTGCCGGGGTCGCCGGCGCGTCAGCCGGCGCGGCCGGGGTGCCCCAGCTCAGCGTGAAACCATTGGTGTAGCGGAGATCGGCGCGCTCGATCGGCGCAGCCTGGTTGGCCAGTTGTGGCAGCACGCGCACGAAGCGCTGCAGGCGCGAACGGGCGTCATCGCGTCCTACCACCACTTCGGTGCCGTTGCTCAGCACCAGCGACCAGCTGCCGCGCGCATCCATGGTCAGCCGGCGCACGTCGACGCCGGCAGGCGCGAACAGCGCGCGTGAATCGTTGTACAGCTTGACCACTTCCTCGGTCTGGCTGTCGGGGCCATCCAGCTCGGGCAGCTGCAGGTCGGCCAGCTTCTTCGGCGTGGGGAACAGCTTGCCCTGCTCGGACAGCAGGCGACCCTCGCCCCAGCGGGCGAAAGGCTTGTGCTCGACCAGGGTCACTTCCAGCACGTCAGGCCACTGCTTGCGCACCTGCGCGCTTTCCACCCACGGCAGCTTCTCCAGTGCGTCCTGCGCATCCTGCAGCTTGACCGCGAAGAACCCGGCACGCGCATACGGCAACAGCACCTGCTGCAGCTGCTCGGCCGGCACGCGCTTGAATTCACCGTGCACGCGCAGCTTCGCCAGCGGCCAGCGCTCGGCGCCGACCCAGCCATTGACCACGGCCACCACCGGCAGTGCCACCACCGACAGCGCCAGAAGCCAGACGAAGATGCGCAGCACCGCGTTCATGCGTGGCCAGCCTCCAGGGTCTGTTCAAGCACGCGCCACACCAGCTCCTCGAAGCCGATGCCGGCCTGGCGGGCCGCCTTGGGCACCAGCGAGTGGCTGGTCATGCCCGGCGCGGTGTTCACTTCCAGCAGGAAGAAGCGGCCACTTGCGCGGTCACGCATCACGTCCACGCGCCCCCAGCCACGGCAGCCGGCGGCGCGGAACGCGGCCAGCGCGATGCGACGGATCTCGTCCTCGGCCTCGCCGTCCAGGCCCGGGCACAGGTACTGGGTATCTTCTGCGATGTACTTGGCGTTGTAGTCGTACCACTGGCCCTTGGGCACGATGCGGATCGACGGCAGTGCGACGTCGCCAAGGATGGCGACGGTCAGCTCGTCGCCGACTACCATCTGCTCCATCAGCAGCTGGCCGTCGTAGCGCGCAGCCAACGCCACCGCCTCGTCCAGGCCTGCTTCGTCGGTCACACGGCTGATGCCCACGCTCGAGCCTTCGTTGGCCGGCTTGACCACCACCGGCAGGCCCAGCTCGCGCGCCTGTGCGTGGACGGTCTCGGCAGTGACCTTCCGGTACTGCGGGGTGGGTAAACCGACCGAGAGCCACACCTGCTTGGTGCGGATCTTGTCCATGCTCAATGCCGAACCCAGCACGTCCGAGCCGGTATACGGCACGCCGAAGGCGTCCATCAGGCCCTGCACGATGCCATCCTCTCCGCCACCGTTGTGGCCGTGCAGGATGTTGAACACGCGATCGATGCCGCCGCCGGCCAATGCCCGGGCCAGGGCCGGAATGCCGTCCACGGCGAACGCATCGACGCCGCGCGACTGCAGCGCCTCCAGCACGTTGCGGCCGGAGTCCAGCGACACCTCGCGCTCGCTGGAGGTACCGCCGAGCAGCACGGCGACGCGGCCGAACACGGCCGGGTCGGTACTGCGCAGCGGCGGGAAGGTCAGCGTGCTCACGCCTCGCCCTCCGCCTTGAAGCCTTCCACTGCGATGTGGGTGGCGACGGCGCCGATATCGCCGGCCCCCATCATCAGCAGCAGGTCACCATCCTGCAGCACGTCCGGCAGCACGCTCGCCAGCTCGGCGGCCTTGCCCACCACCACCGGCTCGCTGCGGCCGCGGGCGCGGATGGCGCGTGCCAGCGCATGCGAATCGGCACCTGCGATCGGCTCCTCGCCGGCCGGGTAGACCTCGCTCAGCACCAGCGCGTCGACGCTGGACAGCACTGCAGCGAACTTGTCGAACTGGTCGCGGGTGCGGCTGTAGCGGTGGGGCTGGAACGCGACCACCAGGCGCTTGTCGGCCCAGCCGCCGCGGGCAGCGGCAAACACCGCCTCCAGTTCGCTCGGGTGATGACCGTAATCATCGATGATCCGCACCCTGGCGCCGCTGGCGGTGGTTACTTCGCCCAGGTCGTTGAAGCGACGGCCGACCCCGGCGAAGGCCTCCAGCGCACGCGCAATTGCATCCGGTGCCACGCCCAGCTGCCAACCGACCGCAGCGGCGGCCAGCGCGTTGAGCACGTTGTGCCGGCCCGGCAGTGCCAGCACCACTTCCTGGCTGGTGCCCTGCGGCAGGCGCAGGGTGAAGCGCATGCGCGAGCCCTCCTGCACCACGTTCTCGGCGCGCACGTCGGCCTGCGGGCTCATGCCGTAGCTCATGACGTGGCGCGGCGTCCTGGCGGCCAGTGCAGCCACTTCCGGATCGTCGATGCACAGTACCGCCAGCCCGTAGAACGGCAGGCGCTGCAGGAACTCGGCGAATGCGGCCTGCACCCGGGCGAAGTCGTTGCCGTAGTTTTCCAGGTGGTCCGCATCGATGTTGGTGATGATCGACATCAGCGGATTCAGGCGCAGGAAGCTGCCATCGCTCTCATCGGCCTCTGCCACCAGCCACTGCCCACCGCCGAGCTTGGCGTTGGCGCCGGCGGCCAGCAGCTGGCCACCGATCACGAAGGTCGGGTCCAGGCCGCCCTCGCTCAGCACCGCTGCCGTCAGGCTGGTGGTGGTGGTCTTGCCATGGGTGCCGGCCACGGCGATGCCACGCCGGAAGCGCATCAGCTCGGCCAGCATCGCCGCACGCGGCATGATCGGAATGCGCTGGCTGCGCGCCTCCATCAGCTCCGGGTTGTCTTCGCGGATCGCGCTGGACACCACCACGCAGTCGGTGCCCAGCACATTGGCCGCCGAATGGCCACGCATGATGCGTGCTCCCAGGCCGGCCAGGCGGCGGGTGGCCGCATTGTCGGCATTGTCCGAACCGGACACTTCATAACCCAGCGTCAGCATCACTTCGGCGATGCCGCTCATGCCGGTGCCGCCGATGCCGACGAAGTGCACGCGCGGGAAGGCGCGCACCAGGTCGTTGGTGTCGTGCAGGCGACGGATCATGCGCGGCCTCGCGCAGGGCAGGCGCGCTGGCATGCCTTCTTCATACAGCTTCCTCGAGAATGATATCGGCGATGCGCTCGGCGGCATCGACCTTGGCCAGGGCACGCGCGGCTTGCGCCATCTGCATGCGGCGGCCGGGATTTTCGGACAGATCGCGCAGCAGTGCGGCAATGCCGTCTGCCAGCGTTCCGTCCTGCTTCAGCAAAACCGCCGCGCCGCGCTCGACCAGATACTCCGCGTTGCGGGTCTGGTGATCGTCGACGGCGGCGGGGAATGGCACCAGCACGCTGCCGACACCGACCGCGCACAGCTCGGCCAGGGTGGATGCGCCGGCACGGCACACGACCAGGTCGGCCCACGCGAATGCCTCGGCCATGTCCGCGATGAACGGCGTGATCTGCGCCTGCACGCCCGCCTTGGCATAGGCCTCGACCGCTTCGGCGTGCAGCTTCTCGCCGCTCTGATGGCGCACCTGCACCGGCACTTCCGCACCGAGCGCTGCGATGGCCTGCGGCACGCCGCTGTTGAGTGCGCGCGCACCCTGGCTGCCACCCACCACCAGCACGCGCAACGGACCGTGGCGATCGGCGAAACGCTGTTCCGGCGGCGCGATCGCGGCGATCTCCGCGCGCACTGGATTGCCCACCGCCTCTTCACCCTTGGCGAAGGTGCCCGGGAACCCGGTCAGCAGGCGGCGCGAGTAGCGCGACAGGATGCGGTTGGTCATGCCGGGTGCGCGGTTCTGCTCGTGCACCAGCAGTGGCAGCCCATGCAGGCGGGTGGCCATGCCACCGGGTCCCGAGGCGAATCCGCCGAAGGCAATCACCGCACGCGGCTGGCGACGGCGGATGATCATGCCGGCCGCACGCAACGCGCGCATCAGCCGCCACGGTGCGCCCAGCAGTGCCAGCTTGCCCTTGCCACGCAGGCCGGTGATGGACAGCGTGTCGATCGGAATGTCGTGCTGCGGCACCAACCGGGTTTCCATCGCGCCTTCGGCGCCCATCCAGGTGACCGGCACGCCACGCTCGCGCAGCACGCGGGCCACGGCCAGCCCCGGGAAGATATGCCCGCCGGTACCACCGGCCAGGATCATCACCGGGCGAACGTTGTGGTCGGCAGCGCTCATCCGAGCCTCCCGAAAGTCGGTTCGACGCGGGACTGCAGGCGGCTGGTGCCACGCACGGCAGGGCCCGCGCCGGCAGGCGCGTCCGAGCCCATCGGCAGCGACCCCGCGGACGGGGCGGACGGCTCTTCGGCCGGTGCGGTGGCAGCATCGTCGCCGCCGCCGATGCGCACGGCCTGGCGGCGCTCGGCACGCTTCAGCTCGTAGGACACGCGCAGCAGCAGGCCCATCGCCACGCACGTCATCAGGACCGACGAACCGCCCGAGGAGATCAGCGGCAGGGTCAGGCCCTTGGTCGGCAGGATGCCCAGGTTCACGCCGATCGAAACGAAGGTCTGCATGCTGATCCACAGGCCGATGCCGAAGGCGATGTAGCCGGAGAAGTGGCGCTTCATTTCCACGCAGCGCATGCCCAGCCAGAAGGTGCGGCCGACCAGCAGCGCGAACAGGGCGATGATGACGCAGGTGCCCATGAAGCCGAATTCCTCGGCGGTCACCGAGAAGATGAAGTCGGTATGTGCTTCGGGCAGGTAGTACAGCTTCTGTACCGAATTGCCGAGGCCGACGCCGGTCCACTCGCCGCGCCCCACCGCCATCAGCGCGTTGGACAGCTGGTAGCCGTCGCCCTGCTGGTCGGCCCACGGGTCCAGGAACGAGGTGATGCGGCGCATGCGGTACGGCTCGATGATCGCCAGCGCGCTCATGCCGACCAGGCCGATGATCACCGGCATCGACATGCGCGGCATGTTGACTCCGCCCAGCACCAGCATGCCGGCCGTGATCGCCAGCAGCAGGGTCGACGAACCGAAGTCGGGCTGCAGCAGCAGCAGCACCACCAGCGCACCGGCCACGCCCAGCGGCTTGAGCATCGCCGGCCAGGTCGCGTTGACCTCGTCGCGGAAGCGCACCAGGTAGCTGGACAGCCAGACGATATACAGCACCTTCACCGCTTCCACGGTCTGGAACTTGGAGACCCCCAGGTTGATCCAGCGGCGGGCACCATTGACGCTGCTGCCCAGACCGGGAATGAACACCACCAGCAGCAGTGCGAAGCAGCCCAGCAGCAGCACCTGGTTGTACTGCTCGATGGACTTCAGCTCGGTACGCGCGGCAATGGCCGCCAGCACGATGCCGATCGCCAGGAACACCAGGTGGCGGTTGAGGTAGTAGAACGGGCTGCTCATCAACGCGATCGAGCTCGACGCCACCATCACCACGCCCAGCCCGGTGAGCGCGAGCATCGCACCCAGCAGCCACTTGTCGTAGCTGCCTTCGATGGCTTCGAGGCGTGTTGCCTGGCGGGACAGGTCGTTCATCGTCAGCGCACCTTCAACGTGGCCAGGCCGATCAGCACGAGCACGACGGAGATGATCCAGAAGCGCACGATCACGCGCGGCTCCGGCCAGCCCTTCAGTTCGAAATGGTGGTGGATCGGCGCCATGCGGAACACGCGCTTGCCGGTCAGCTTGAACGAGGCGACCTGGATCATCACCGACAGGGTCTCGATGACGAATACGCCGCCCATGATCACCAGCACCAGTTCCTGGCGGGTGATCACCGCGATCGTGCCCAGCACCGCGCCCAGCGCCAGCGCGCCGATGTCGCCCATGAAGACCATCGCCGGATAGGTGTTGAACCACAGGAAGCCCAGCCCGGCGCCCGCGATGGCGGCGCAGATGATGACCAGCTCACCGGCACCGGGAATCTGCGGGATCTGCAGGTAGTTGGCGAACACCACGTTGCCGGAGGCGTAGGCGAACACGCCCAGCGCGCAGGCGACCAGCACGGTCGGCATGATCGCCAGGCCGTCCAGGCCATCGGTCAGGTTGACCGCGTTGGAGAAGCCGACGATCCAGAAGTAGGCGATGGTCACGAAGCCGATGCCGGCCAGCGGCAGCGCCACCGACTTGAACATCGGAATGTAGAAGGTCAGTGCGGCAGGCACATCGGCGGTATAGAACAGGAACAGGCCGGCGGCCAGTCCGAAGATCGACTGCAGCAGGTACTTCCAGCGCGACTTCAGGCCGTTCGGGTCGCGGCGGACGATCTTGATCCAGTCGTCGTACCAGCCGATCGCGCCGAAGCACAGCATCACCGCCAGCACCAGCCAGACGTAGCGGTTGCGCAGGTCGGCCCACATCAGCACCGACAGGGTGACGGTCAGCAGGATCAGCGAACCGCCCATGGTCGGCGTGCCGGCCTTGGAGAAATGGGTCTGCGGGCCGTCCTTGCGGATCGGCTGGCCGCCCTTGAACTGGGCAAGCTTGCGGATCATCGCCGGGCCGAGCCACAGCGACAGGAACAGGGCCGTCAACGCGGCAAGGATGGCGCGGAACGTCTGGTAGTTGAACAGCCCGAACAGGCTCTCCAACTGCTGCAACCATCGAGCCAGTTCATACAACATGCGGGGATTCCTCTCCTTGCGCCAGCAGCGCTTTGACGATCGTGTCCATGGCGCTGCCACGGGAACCCTTGACCAGGCAGCGCACGCCGGCGTGCAGCTCGTCCTTCAACGCCTGCGACAGCGCGTCATGGGTGGCGAATTGGCGGCCGCCTTCGCCGAACGCGGCGGCGGCGGCGGCACTGAGCGGACCGAGCGCATACAGGCGCTTCAGCCCTGCGGCGCGCGCGCGGACGCCGGCCTGCGCGTGCAGCGACTGCGCATCCGGGCCAAGCTCACGCATGTCACCCAGCACCAGCCAGCCCTCTTCCGGGGCGGCCGCCAGCGCATCGATGGCGGCGGCCAGCGAACCGGGATTGGCGTTGTAGCTGTCGTCCACCAGCACCGCACCATTGCGCAGCTGGTGCGCGATCTGGCGTCCGGGCACCGGCTGTGCGTCGGCCAGGCCGGCGGCAACCCATGCCAGGTCGATGCCGGCAGCCAGCGCCAGGCTGGCGGCAGCAAGCGCGTTGCTGACGTTGTGGCGGCCCGGCAGGCCCAGCACCACGCGTGCTTCGCCCATCGGCGAGACAAGCGTGAACTGGCTGCCCTGCGCACCGGCGCGGATGTCACGCGCGGTGATGTCGGCAGTGTGTTCCAGGCCGTAACGCAGCACGCGGCAGCGCGGCGGAACGCCGACGAAGTGCTGCTCGAACCAGCGTCCGTAGGCATCATCGACATTGATCACCGCCACGCCGTCGGCCGGCAGTGCGGCGTAGATGGCGCCCTTGGTGGTGGCCACGCCGAGCAGACTGCCCATCCGCTCAAGATGCGCAGGCGCGATGTTGTTGACCAGCGCATAGCGCGGGCGGGCGATATCGGTCAGGTAGGCGATGTCGCCCGGCTTGCCGGCGCCCATCTCGTAGACGGCGTAGTCGGCATCTTCCGGCGCATCGATCACCGCCAGCGGCAGGCCGATCTCGTTGTTGCGGTTGCCCGGGTTGGCATAGACCACCTTGTGCGCGTGCTGCGCCACCTGTTGCAGGATGGCCAGCAGCAGGCTCTTCACGCTGGTCTTGCCGTTGCTGCCGGTGATCGCGAAGACCTCGGTGCTGCGGTCGCGCTGCATGCCCGTGGCGATCTTCGCCAGCGCCAGTTCGCTGTCGGCGACCAGCACCTGCGGCAGCTCGACCGGCAGCAGGCGCTCGACCAGCAGCGCGCTGGCGCCACGGGCCTGCGCGTCGGCGGCGAAGTCATGGCCATCGAAGCGCTCGCCACGCAGGGCCACGTACAGGCTGCCCGGGCCAAGACTGCGGGTATCGTTGCTGATGGCATCGATGGCGACATCGTCGCCGTGGATCTCGCCGCCGGCCCAGTGCGCGATCAGCGACAGCAGGGTGCGCTTCATCGTGCACCCTCCGCCGCCAGCACACCGGCCTTGGCAGCCAGTGCAGCGGCCGCCACTTCGGTGTCGTCGAAGTCGTGGCGTACGCCCTTGATCTCCTGGTAGGGCTCATGGCCCTTGCCGGCGATCAGGATGATGTCGCCGGCACCGGCGCGCTTCACGGCCAGGCCGATCGCGCGCGCACGGTTGCGCTGCACCGTCACCGCGCCGGCATCGGTGAATCCTGCAAGGATGTCGGCGACGATGCGGTCACCGTCCTCGCCACGCGGGTTGTCATCGGTCACGATGACCTGGTTGGCCAGCCGCTCGGCAATGGCCGCCATCTGCGGGCGCTTGCCGGTGTCACGTTCACCGCCACAGCCGAACACACAGAACAGCGTGCCCTGCAGATGCCCGTGCAGGCTGTCCAGAGCCTGTTCCAGTGCATCCGGCGTGTGCGCGTAGTCGATGACCACGGTCGGCAGGCCCTGCTCGCCACCAAGGCGGTTCATGCGGCCGCGGATCGGCTGCAGCGCCGAAAGCACCTCGGCGATACGCGGCAGTGGCTGGCCCTGCGCGTGCAGGGTGCCGGCCACGGCCAGCAGGTTGTCGACGTTGAAGCGGCCCAGCAGCGGCGATCGGACAGCTGCGCGCTGTCCTTCGATCACCAGGTCGAAGGCGATGCCACGGCCATCAAGCTGCAGCGCGTCGGCGAGCACGACGGCGCCGTCGGTACCGCGCGAGCTCAGGCCGATCGGCAGCACGCCGGCCGGCAGGTCGGCGAACAGCTGGCGACCGAACGCGTCGTCGAGGTTGATCACCGCGGCCTTCAGGCCAGGACGATGGAACAGGCGGGCCTTGGCCGCGCCGTAGCTGGCCATGTCGCCGTGGTAATCGAGATGATCGCGGGTGAGGTTGGTGAACACGGCCACGTCGTAATGCACGGCATCGACGCGGCCCTGGTCCAGCGCATGTGAACTGACTTCCATCGCCACCGCACGCGCACCCTGGTCGCGCAGCTGCGCCAGCAGGGCATGCATCTGCAGCACAAGCGGCGTGGTGAAGCCGGTCGGCTCGACCGCGCCGTAAAGTCCAGCACCCAGCGTGCCGATACTGCCACTGGGAGTGCCCAGCAGATGCCAGGCCTGGGCCAGCAGCTGCACGGTGGACGTCTTGCCGTTGGTGCCGGTGACACCCACCATCGCCATTGCCCGCGACGGTGCACCGTGGAACTGGTCAGCCATTGCGCCCATGCGTGCGCGCAGGCCCGGCACCGCGATGGCATCGGCCGGTGCGGGCAGATCGTCCGGTGCCGGTGGCTCGAACAGGATCGCGCCGGCGCCCGCCGCGCGCGCCTGATCGACGAAGCCCAGGCCGTGTGCGCCGAAGCCGGCGATGGCCACGAAGGCATTGCCGGGGCGTACGGCACGGCTGTCCAGCACCAGGCCGGTCAGAACGGGATCATGGCCCGCCAGGGCCACGTCCGGAAGCAACTGCGAAAGCAACATCGAAGGGCTCATTGCGTGCCTCCCGTGGCGGGCGGCGTCTGGACCTGCGCGCTGGGCAGCGCGGCATCGAATTCGGCGGCGGCATCGACCGGCAGCGCGGTCTCGGCCGGCGGGGCCGGCAGGATCGAGGCCGAGTGCCCCATCTTTCCGGACTGCTGCGCGGCCAGCCACGACTGCAGGTCGTCCAGCGGCACATCCATCAGGCGTAGAGTGCCTTCCATCACGTTGTGATAGACCGGCGCCGACACCAGGCCGCCGTAGAACTTGCCGGCCTGCGGATCATTGATGACGATGACAGTGGCAAAGCGCGGGTTGGTGGCGGGCACCACGCCGGCGAACAGCGCGTTGTAGTGACCGCGCTCGTAGCCGCCGGGGCCGGCCTTGCGCGCAGTACCGGTCTTGCCGGCGACGTGGTAGCCCAGGACCGCCGCCTGCTTGGCGCCGCCCTGGGTGACCACCGTTTCCATCATCGCCACCACCTGCTTGGCGACGTTCTCGTCGATGATCTGCTGGCCTTCGTTGCGCTGCCCCTTGACGAAGGTCGGTGCGATCAGGCGACCACCGTTGGCCAGCGCCGAGTACGCGGTGGCGATCTGCAACGGCGTGACCGACAGGCCGTAGCCATAGGACATGGTGGTCTTGGTGGTTCCCGACCAACGGCCCGGACGCATTACCACACCTCCCGACTCACCCGGGAAACCGCTGTGCGGTACCGAGCCGTAGCCGAAGCGCCGCACACCGTCATAGAAGGTCTGGTCGGGCATCTTCGCCGCGACCTTGGCGGCACCCACGTTGGAGCTGCGGGTGATCACGCCGGTCACGTTCAGTACCCCGTTGTTGCGCGGCACGTCGCGGATGGTGAAGCGGCCCAGGGTCATGTAACCCGGATTGGTGTCGACGATGGTGTCCTTGGTCACCACGCCTGCCTGCAGCGCGGTGGCGATGGTCAACGGCTTCATCGTCGAGCCCGGTTCGACCAGATCGGTCACCGCGCGATTGCGGCGCGAATCGGGCAACGCACCGGTCAGCGAGTTCGGGTTGTAGGTCGGCAGGTTGACCATGGCCAGGATCTCGCCGGTGGTCACGTCCATGATGACCATCGAACCGCCGGCCGCCTTGTTGGCCACCAGCGCATTGCGCAGTTCCTTGAAGGCCAGGTACTGGATGCGGCGATCGATGCTGAGGGTCAGGTCCTTGCCCGGTTCGGCGGCACGCAGCAGATCGCTCTCGACGGTCTCGCCCTTGCGGTTGCGGATCACCCGCTTCGCGCCCGGCTTGCCGCGCAGCCATTCGTCGAACGCCAGTTCCAGGCCTTCCTGGCCGCGGTCGTCGATGTTGGTGAAACCCAGCACATGCGCCATCGCCTCGCCCTGCGGGTAGAAGCGGCGGAACTCGCGCTGCGCGGCCACGCCTGGAATCTTCAGCGCGACCACCTTTTCTGCCTCGTCCGGATTGATCCGGCGACGCAGGTACATGAACTCCTTGTCCGACTTCTGCGACAGGCGGCTGCTCAGCTCGTCCACCGACATGCCCACGGCCTGCGCCAGTTCCGGAATGCGGTCAGGCGCGCGCAGCAGGTCCTGCGGGTTCACCCAGATCGAGGCCACCGGGGTGGAGACCGCCAGCGGTTCGCCGTTGCGGTCGGTGATCATGCCGCGCGAGGTTTTGATCGGCAGCTCGCGCAGGTAGCGGGCCTCGCCCTGGCGCTGGTAGAAATCGCTGTTGATGATCTGCACGTAGGCCGCGCGGCCGACCAGCGACACCGAACACAGGCCGAGCGCCAGCGCCACCCAGCGCAGGCGCTGGCGCAGGTTGAAGGCGTTGCGTGGACGGTTGCGGCCGGTCTTGCTCATGGGCGCACCACCACTACGTCGGCGGCTTCGGGGAACTTCATGCCCAACTTCTCGCGGGCGATGCGGTCGACGCGGTTGGCTTCGGCCAGGGTGGCCTGTTCCAGCTGCAGGCGGCCGAACTCGATGTTCAGGTCATCGCGCGCACGCTCGGCGCGCGACAGCTCGATGAACGTCTGCCGGTGGCGGTGGCGCACGAACACCACGCCGATCGCCGAGGCCACGGTGGAGGCCAGCAGAATGATCAGCAGCAGGCGGCTCATGCGTCGGCCTCCCGCTTCTGGGCCACGCGCAGCACGGCGCTGCGCGCGCGCGGGTTGGCGGCCAGTTCGTCGTCCGTGGCCTTGATGGCCCCGCCGATCAGGTCCAGGGTCGGCACGAACGCGACCGCTTCAGGCAGGCGGCGGTTGGCAGGCGGCGCCTTGGCCAGACGGTTCATGTACTGCTTGACGATACGGTCTTCCAGCGAATGGAAGCTGATGACCGCCAGCCGGCCGCCGGGCTTGAGCCGTTCCACCGCCGCGTCGAGCCCGGCCTCCAGATCGGCCAGCTCGCGGTTGATGTGGATGCGGATGGCCTGGAAACTGCGGGTGGCCGGATGGATCTTGTCCTTGCCGCGGGGCATCACCGACGCGATCAGTTCGGCCAGTTCGGCGGTGCGGGAGAACGGCTGCTTCTCGCGGCGGGCAACGATGGCGCGGGCGATGCGCCGGCTCTGCCGCTCTTCGCCGTAGGTCCACAGCACGTCGGCGATCTCGCGCTCTTCGACGCGGTTGATCCACTGCGCGGCACTTTCGCCGCTGTCCGGATCCATGCGCATGTCCAGCGGGCCGTCCTTGCCGAAGCTGAAACCACGTTCGGCCACGTCCAGCTGCGGTGAGGACACGCCGAGATCGAACAGCACGCCATCCAGGCCTTCGGCCGTCTCGTTCCACTGCAGCAGCTGGGCGAAGCTGCCACGGAAAATCGACACGCGCGGGTCCGGCGCGAAGTCGCGCTCGGCCACAGCGATGGCTTCCGGATCCTTGTCCATGACCAGCAGGCGTCCCTCCGGCCCCAACTGGGTGAGCACGCCACGTGCGTGACCGCCACGACCGAACGTGCCATCCAGATAACGTCCGTTTTCGATCACCCTCAGGCCGTCCAGGACCTGGGTGTACAGGACCGGCAGGTGCACCGCCGGCGACTGCGACACCGGAAGGTGACCGGCCTGCGCTTCTGGGCGCATCCGGGCACCCCGGCTCACAACTTCAGGTCGAGCAACCCATCGCCCAGATCCTCGTCAGACAACGTCTGCTGGATCAGGGCACGATGCGCCTGCTCGCTCCACAATTCGAACTTGTCGCCCATACCGAGCAATACCGCCTTCTTTTCTATGCCCACCGCACCGCGGTGGCTGGCGGGAATGCTGATACGACCGTTGCCGTCCAGCTCCAGGTGGGCGGCCGAGCCGACCAGCTTCTGCTGCAACAGGCGCACGACGCGCTGGGTATTGGGCTTGGACATGACATCGTCGCGGACCCGCTCCCATTCGGACTCGGCATACAGCCACAGGCAGCCGGCTTCGAACGGGTTGTAGGTCAACACGAGACGGTTGTTGCTGGCGCGCGCGACGAGGTCGCGGTAAGCGGTGGGAACCGCCATGCGCCCCTTGTCGTCAACTGTGATGGCCGTCTCGCCCTGAAACACGACGCCTGCACCTTGTCCTTCGCCCGGTGAAACATTGAACCACGAAAACCCACAAAACACCCGGATTTCCCTCTGATGCCCACCTTAGCAGCGAGCGAAGGGTTGTCAACAACTTTTCCGCAGGGAAATCGCCAGCCACATCAATGGCTTGCAGCAACCTTTAGAGAATTGTTCAAGGCTTATCCACAAGTTGCTGATCCGTCTCAATTTTTGAGATTGAACGGAAGTTCAGGCCTGTGCAGGGGGCGTGAAACATCGCCCCCGCATTCATCGGGAACTGGCTGAAAGCGGCGCCAGACTGCGCAAACCGGGCACAATGACGTCATGTGCCTGCTTGCTCTTGGCTGGATGCACCATCCGCGCTGGCGGCTGGTGATGACCGGCAACCGTGATGAGTTCCACGCCCGCCCCACTGCGGCGCTGGCCCGCTGGCAGGATGAGACCTCCGTCATCGGCGGGCGCGACCTCCGCTCCGGAGGAGGCTGGGCCGGCGTCGGTGCCGGCGGCCGGATGGCGGTGGTCACCAATGTGCGCGATCCGCTGGCCGCCCAGACCGGTCCCTCGCGTGGCGCGCTGGTGGCCGACTTCCTGCGTGGCCGCGACCCGGCCGCAGTGCATATCGACCGCTTGGCGGCCGTGGCCGGCGCCTACGCCCCGTTCAACCTGCTGCTGGCCGATAGCGACAGCCTGGAGTATCTGGGCAACCACCCTGCCGAACGGCAGCGCCTGGGGCCGGGCGTGCATGGCATGTCCAACGGCGCACTGGATGCCCCCTGGCCGAAGACACAGCGGCTGATGGCCGCGCTGACGGCCTGGCTGGAAGAAGACGGGGTCAGATCTCCTTCGCAAAGCGAAAGGGATCTGACCCCGGACCTGACCCCGCTATGGACCGCGCTGGCCGACGAACACCGGCCTGCCGACAGTGACCTGCCGGACACCGGCATCGGACTGGAACGCGAGCGCTGGTTGAGCCCGGCCTTCATCCGCGGCGACGACTACGGCACCCGTGCCAGCACCGTGCTGCTGATCGATGGTGATGGCCACGGGCAGATCCATGAACGCCGCTTCGGGCCGCAGGGCGTATTCGTTGCCGGAAGCCGCATCGACTTCTGAACGGCGGGCAGGGTGCTGCCGGGCCTGGCCCGGCGCTACACAGGTGAATGGAGGCGGAGCCGGCCGATAAGCCGGGTTCTGTCGTGGACAGTCATTCCTCTAGGCGTTACGTCACCGCAACGCTCAAGCAACCTACCCGGATCCAACGCGGGCCGCGCCAAAGGATCCCTATTTGGTCTTGCTCCAGGTGGGGTTTGCCGTGCCGGTCTGTTACCAGACTCGCGGTGCGCTCTTACCGCACCATTTCACCCTTACCGGCCTTCCGAAGAAGACGTAGGCGGTATCTTTCTGTTGCACTTTCCGTCGGCTTGCGCCGCCCAGGCGTTACCTGGCACCTTGCCCTGTGGAGCCCGGACTTTCCTCGGCACCCCGCAAGGGATGACGCGACTGTCTGGCCGGCTCCGCCAGCGCGCATTCTACCGTACGCGGGTGGTTCCTGCCCGGTGGCTGTTCGATGCCGCGCGACGCGCACGCCGGGCATGGCCCGGCGCTACCGGCCGTACAACGCCTTGCGCGGTGCGCCGGTCAGCTCGGCGGCCAGCTTGGCGGCGGTCGACGGCGGCAGGTGCTCGCTCAATGTGGCGTAGACGCGACGGCCATGGGCCAGCTGCGCTTCCTCGTCGTCGCCGGCCCCCTGCACCATCACCACGAACTCGCCCTTGCGCTGGTTCTCGTCGGCTTCGACCGTTGCCCGCAAGGCCGCCAGATCGCCATCCAGCACCGTCTCGAACAGCTTGGTCAGCTCCCGCGCCAGCACCGCAGGCCGCTCACCGCCGAAGATCGCCGCCATGTCCGCCAGGGACTCGGCGATCCGGTGCGAGGATTCGTAGAACACCATCGTGCGCACCTCGCCGGCGAGCGCCTGCAGCCGGTCGCGGCGCCCGCTGGCCTTGGCCGGCAGGAATCCCTCGAAACTGAAGCGATCGCTGGGCAGGCCGGCCACGCTGAGCGCGGCAATGGCGGCACAGGCACCCGGAACCGGGCTGACCCGGATGCCCGCCGCACGCGCGGCCCGTACCAGGCGGAAGCCGGGATCGCTGACCAGCGGCGTGCCGGCATCGCTGACCAGCGCCAGCGATTCGCCCGCCTGCAGGCGCGAGACCAGTCGCTGCGCCAGGGCGTCTTCGTTGTGCTCGTGCAGCGCCACCAGCGGCTGCTGGATGCCGAAATGGGACAACAGCTGGCCGCTGCGCCGCGTGTCTTCGGCACAGATCGCCGCTACCGAACGCAGCACCTCCTGTGCGCGCGGACTCAGATCGGCCAGGTTGCCGATCGGCGTGGCGACGACATACAGGGTGGGGACACTCATTTCAGCGGTACTCACGGGGCAAGGGTAGAATCCTAGCGTGTACCTGGCCAAGGCCGCTGCCCTCATCGCATGGACCCGATCATGAACAAGCCCGCCGCACGCATCTCCGCCCTTTCGTTGTCGCTGATGCTCCTGGCCGGCTGTGCCACCACCAGCTTCACCAGCGCGCCCGAATCGCCGGCCCAGAGCCAGGCGCTGGCGCTGATCGAACAGGGCAAGCCGCGCGACGCCGCGATGCAGCTGGAGGGCCTTGCGGCCACCCTGCGCGGCAGCGCGCGCAGCAATGCCCTGGCGGATGCAGCCTGGGCGTGGCACCTGGCCGGCGACAGCACCCGCGCGCGCAGCCTGTTGGGGCAGCTCAGCGCCCGCCAGCTGTCCGGTGCCAGCCTGCAGCGTTACCAGCTGACCGGCGCCGAGCTGGCACTGGCTGACAAGCAACCCGCACAGGCGTTGGCCCTGCTCAAGGACAATGGCGACAACGTCGCACCCGGCCTGCGCACGCGCTGGCTGCTCGCCCGTGCCCAGGCCCTGCAGGCCACTGGCGATGCCTTCGGCGCCGCCAGCGACCGCGCACGCGCGCAGGCCGGCCTCACCGGCAGCGCGCGCAACGAGAACCAGGCGGCCATTTCAGGCCTGCTTGGCACCCTCGACGATGCCACGCTGCGCAGCCGTGCCGCCGCGCTGCCGGCCAACGATCCGCTGTACAACTTCGCCGGCCGTGCGTTGATCGCCCGCGGCCTGCCGCTTCCGCGTCCGTTCGACCGCGACGGTGCCGCCCAGTTCGATACCAGCAAGCGCCCGCCGGCAATGAGCGATGGCTACCGCCCGCCGGCGAAGCTGGCCGTGCTGCTGCCACTCAGTGGCCGCCTTGCCACCGCGGCACAGCCGGTGCGCGATGGCCTGCTCGCCGCCTATTACGGCGAATCGCGCCGCCGCCCGGACATCAATTTCTTCGATACCGCCGGCACGCCGGCCGGTGCATTGGCTGCATACGACAAGGCAGTGGCCTCCGGTGCCGACTTCGTCGTCGGCCCGCTGGGCCGCGATGAAGTGGATGCGGTATACGGCCGCCAGCCGCTGCAGGTGCCGGTGCTGGCGCTGAACCGTGGCAAGGATTCACCGCCGGCCGGCAGCGCCGGCTTCTCGCTCGCCCCGGAAGACGACGGCATCGTCGCCGCCGAATACCTGCGTGGCCGTGAGCGCAATCGCGCCCTGGTCATCAGCAGCAGCGACGATACCGGCCGCCGCGCCGCCGCGGCCTTCTCCCAGCGTTTCACCCAGCGCGGTGGCCAGGTGGCCGCCACGGTATCGGTCGCTGAAGCGGTGGGCGATGTCGGCGCCCAGGTGCGCAATGCCGGCCAGGTCGACGCTGTGTTTCTCGCCGTGCGCGCTCCGCAGGCGCGGCTGCTCGCGCCGCAGCTGGCGCTGGCCGGTGTCGGCGGCGCCACCCGCGTCGGCACGTCCCAGCTGACCATCGGCAGCGGCAAGGTGGAGGAAGACGTGGCACTGGACGGCATCGTCTACCCGAATGAAGCCTGGAACGTGCGCAGTGTCTCCGGCCTGCCGTCGGCCAGCCAGGTCGCCAGCACGCTGCCCAGCGCGCGCGGTGCCGCCGGCCGCCTGTTCGCCTTCGGCGCCGACGCGTGGAAGATCAGCAGCTATCTGGACAAGCTGGCCAACGAAGGTGGCCTGGAAGGCGCCACCGGCACCCTGTTCCTCGATGGCAACGGCAACATCCTGCGCCAGCCGGCGTGGTCGACCTTCAGCGGCGGCCGGCCGATGCCGATCGTCGGTGGTCGCTGAGCGCACGCAGCGGGGCTCGGCGGTGGAAACCGCCGCCGAGCTGCACCTGCAACAGGCCGGGCTGCAGCCACGCGCGCGCAATGTCCGTTATCGAAGCGGTGAACTGGACCTGGTGATGGACGACGCCGGTACCGTGGTTTTCGTGGAGGTGCGGTACCGCGCGCGCAGCGACTTCGGCGGCGCTGCCGCCTCGGTCGACCCCCGCAAATGCCGGCGCCTGGTACAGGCCGCACAGTTGTACCTGCAGGCGCATCCTGCACTGGCCGATGCGCCCTGCCGCTTCGACGTGGTCGAGGCCAGCGGCGAACCGCCACAGCTGCACTGGCTGCGCGACGCGTTCCGGCTGGACGACTGCTGATGCCCTCGATCATCACCCACGCTGCCGTGCCGATGCCCGGCGCAGAGGCCGCCTGTAAGGCCATCCACTCCGTACCGGTTGTTCCACGAGATCCAACATGAGCCCTGCCCTGCCCGCTGCCCTGGTTGCCGAACTGTCCGCCCTGCTGGGCACGGAGGGCTGGCGCATGGATGACACCGCGCTGGAGGCGAATGCGCAGGACAACTCATGGCGCCGTCAACGCCCCGCCGCCGTCGCGCTGCCGGCCGACACCGAACAGGTGCAGGCGCTGGTCCGCGCCTGCCGTGTGCACGGCGTGGCCCTGGTCGCGCGTGGCGCGGGCACCGGCACCACCGGGGCGGCGGTGCCCCTGCCGGGCAGCATCGTGCTGTCGTTCACCCGCATGGATCGCATCGTCGAGATCCGTGCCGGTGATCGCTGCGCGGTGGTGCAGCCTGGCGTGCTCAACGGCGCCCTGCAGCAGGCGCTGACACCGCATGGGCTGTTCTGGGCGCCGGACCCGTCCAGCGCGGAGATCTGCAGCGTCGGCGGCAACCTCGCCTGCAATGCCGGTGGCCCACGCGCGGTGAAGTACGGCACCAGCCGCGACAACGTACTGGGGCTGGTCGCGGTCACCGGCACCGGCGAGGTGATCCGCTGCGGTGGTGCCTATACCAAGGATGCAACCGGCTACGACCTGACCCACCTGCTGGTGGGTAGCGAGGGCACCCTGGCGCTGATCGTGGAAGCTACCTTGAAGCTGACGCCGCTGCCGGTCGCGCAGGCCGGACTGCGCGTGCTGTACCGCGATGCCGATGCCGCCGCCGCCGCGGTATCGCGGCTGATGTCGCAGCCGGTGGTACCCACCCGCCTGGAGTTCATGGACGCGCGCAGCCTGGAACTGCTGCGCCTCAATGGCGCCGACGTACCGGAGGCCGGCGCGATGCTGCTGGTCGAGGCCGATGGCGACCACGACACCCTGCCCTACCTGCTGCAGGCGCTGGCCAGCGCTGCCGAAGGCGACGGCATGATGGAACTGGACGTCGCGATGGAGGGCCGCGCACGCGACCAGCTGTGGGCGGCGCGCAAGGCACTGTCGCCCGCGCTGCGCAGCGTTGCGCCCGGCAAGATCAACGAAGACGTGGTGGTGCCGGTATCGCGCATTCCCGACCTGGTCGCCGGGGTACAGGCGCTGGCAGCCGAGTACAGCCTGACCATCGTCACCTTCGGCCATGCCGGCAACGGCAACCTGCACGTCAACATCCTGTACCACCCGGACGATGCCGATGAGAGCGCGCGAGCGCATGCGGCGCTGCCGAAGATCTTCGCGCTGACGCTGGCGCTGGGCGGCACACTGTCCGGTGAACATGGCATTGGCCTGGCCAAGCGCGATTTCATGGCGCAGGCGTTCACTCCCGCCACGCTGGCGACCATGCGCGCGATCAAGGCCACGCTGGACCCGGATGGCATCCTCAACCCGGGCAAGGTGCTGCCGCCTGCATGAGGCGCCGCCCTGTACATGAACGCCGTCCGTGTCAGGACGGTAGCGCCGGGCCATGCCCGGCGTCTTCATTCGTCAGACGAAGTGCTGATAACCACCGTCGGCCACTTCGCCATCCACGTGCACGCCCTGCCCTTCGGCGATGCGGCCAATGCGGGTGAGCGGCAGGTCCAGCGATTCGGCGAGGTAATGCAGCGCGTCGCGCTGGTCGGCGGCCGCGGTGAAGCACAGCTCGTAGTCGTCTCCGCCACGCAATGCACAGTCGCGCGCGCCATCGCGGCCGAGCAGCTCACGCAGCGCGTGCGAGATCGGCAACGCATCGGTATCGACATGCGCTGCCACGTCACTGCGGCGGGCGATGTGGCCCAGATCGGCCAGCAGTCCGTCGGACACATCCACTGCCGCATGCGCGAAGGCACGCAGGCGCAGGCCGAGGGTCACGCGTGGCGTCGGCCGCAGCAGGCGCACGCGCAGGCGTTCGTAATCGGCCAGCAACGTGGCCGTGGCCACGTTCAGCGCCCCCTGTTGCCACAGGCGCAGCGCACCTGCCGCATCCCCCAGCGTGCCACTGACCCATATGTCATCGCCGGCCTGTGCACGGTCGCGGCGCAGGGCCTGACCACGGCCAACCTGGCCCATTGCGGTGACAGACAACGACAGCGGTCCGCGCGTGGTGTCACCCCCGATCAGCGCGACGTCATGCTGGTCGGCCAGTGCGAAGAAGCCATCGGCGAATGCCTCGATCCAGTCTTCGGACGTTTCCGGCAATGACAGCGCCAAGGTGCACCAGGCCGGTCGCGCGCCCATCGACGCAAGATCGGACAGATTGACCGCCAGCGTCTTCCAGCCGATATCGAAGGCCGGCGTCTCCACCGGGAAGTGCACGCCACTGTTGAGTGTATCGGCGGTCACCACCAGCTGTTCATTCGCGCGCGGCTGCAGCAGCGCGGCATCGTCACCGATGCCGAGCAGCACGTCATCGCGCTCGGCGGTGCGGGCGCGGATACGGTCGATGAGGGCGAATTCGGCCAGGGACATGGGGCGTTCTGCTCTTATGTAGCAGCCGGGCCATGCGCGGCTGCAGTTCGATCACGCGCCACACTACCGGACGCAGCCCTGCCCTGCGCGGCAAGCCAGGCAGGGCACGGCTCTACAGCGATCGGGTCAGTGGCCCGATTCGACCTTGCGCCATTCCACGGCCGCGCGGTCCAGCACACCGTTGACGTAGGTGTGGCCGTGTTCGGAGCCGAAGCGCTTGGCCGATTCGATGGCCTCGTTGATCACCACGCGGTACGGCACGTCCAGGCGGTAGCGCAGCTCGTACGCGGCCAGGCGCAGCACCGCGCGTTCGATGGCATCGACTTCCTCGATGCCACGGTCCAGATACGGGCCCAGCGCTTCGTCGATGTCGGTGCGGTTGTCGAGCACGCCGTGCATCAGCGCCTCGAAGTACGCCAGATCGGCGATCTCGCGGGCCTGCTCATGCGCGAACTGGGCGATCAGCGACTGTGCGTTGCCGCCGGAGATCTGCCACGCGTAGACGGCCTGCACGGCACGACGGCGCGCGCGCGAGCGCAGCACCGGATCAATGCCATCGCGGCGGACGGGTTTACCGGAGGGCTTGCCCTGGGTGTTCTTGTTCATGGCAGCTGCTCCAGAAGATTGACCATTTCCAATGCGGCGAGTGCGACTTCCTCGCCCTTGTTGCCGTGGCTGCCGCCGGCGCGGGCCTCGGCATCTTCCACGCGTTCCACCGCCAGCACGCCGTTCAGTACCGGCACGCCGAAATCCAGCTGCACGCGCATCAGGCCTTCGGCGCAGCGGTCGGCCACGTGTTCGTAATGACGGGTGTCGCCGCGGATCACACAGCCGAGGGTGAGGATGGCGGCGTGTTCATGGGCGGCGGCCAGGCGTGCGGCGACCAGCGGCAGTTCCCAGGCGCCCGGCACCCGGATCACGTCGATGTTGGCTTCGGTGATGCCGTTGCCGGCCAGGCTCTGGCGTGCGCCGGCCACCAGCGTATCGGTGATGCGGGCGTTCCAGCGGCTGGCCAGGATGGCAAAGCGCGCCGACTCGGGAGTGCGAAGATCGCCTTCGTAGTGGCTCATATGCGGCTTGGGGGACTCGATAAGGGGTAATTCTAGCGTGGATGGG
>NZ_JAODZG010000047.1:0-25964 GCF_029835135.1 Stenotrophomonas sp. GD04145
ACAGCGCCGACGCACCGTCGTCGCCTGCTCTCGACCCCACGTACACGCCCACGCTGGCAGGCTGGGCGTCATGGCTGAACCGCTCCCCCTGCGTCCGCCACCTCCATTGCTGGACGATGCCTGCGCGTTGTTCCTCGATGTCGATGGCACCCTGATTGAATTCGCTGCACGACCGGACGCCGTGCAGCTGCTGCCCGATGTGCGTGAGGCCATCGGTCGTATCAGCGACCGCCTGGAAGGTGCCGTAGCACTGGTCAGTGGCCGTCCTCTGGCACAGCTTGACCAGTTGTTCGCGCCTCTGCAGCTGCCTGCGGCCGGCCTGCACGGCCATGAACTGCGTGGCCAGGACGGACGCGTGCTGCGCGACGAACATGACGATGACACCGCCGAATGGCTGCATGCCCTGCATCAGCAGGCGATGCGTTTTGCCCATGGCCATCCCGGGGTACTGGTGGAAGACAAGGGTGTGGGCCTGGCCCTGCACTGGCGCGAGGCGCCGCACGCTGGAAGCGAGGTGCGGGCGTTCGCTGACCGCCATGTGCGCGGTCGCTCCAGCTACCGCCTGCAACCCGGCGATCACGTGGTCGAGTTCGTGCCCGTCGGCACCGACAAGGGCCGCGCGATCCGGCGGATGATGCAGTACCTGCCGTTCCGGGGCCGCCTGCCCGTGTTCCTCGGCGATGACCTGACGGATGAATTCGGATTCGACGCCGCCAACGGCCAGCATGGCTGGAGCGTGCTGATCGGCGAGCGTGAACCCAGCGCCGCCGTGTTCGCGCTGCCTGACATACGCAGCGTGCACGCCTGGCTGCGCGAGAATGCCTATTGACCCGGCCACCCCCACGGCCGCAACCGAGATGTACCGCGTGATGACCCAACCCGATCTTGATCTGGGCGTGGTCGGCAACGGCAGCTTCGGCGCCCTGGTCGACAAACATGCCCGTGTCGTCTGGAGCTGCCTGCCCACCTTTGACGGCGACCCCACCTTCTGTGCGCTGCTGGGCCCGAACCAGCAGACGGGCGGCGACTTCGCCGTCGAGCTGGAGGACTTCGCCGACAGCGAGCAGGAATACCTCACCAACACCGCCATCCTGCGCACGGTGCTGCGCGACACGCATGGAGGTGCGCTGGAGATCCTCGATTTCGCGCCACGCTGGCGGCAGAACGACCGCTTCTACCGGCCGGTCAGCCTGATCCGCCAGGTGCGGCCATTGGCCGGCAGCCCACGTATCGTCATCCGCGCACGGCCGCTGGCCGACTGGGGCGCACGTGTTCCCGAATCCACGTGGGGCAGCAACCACGTCCGCTGGATCCTGCCCGACCACGTGCTGCGGCTGACCACCGATGTGCCGGTCCGGATGGTCCGTGATGGCCTGCCGTTCGTGCTCAACCACCCTGTGCACCTGATCCTGGGCGTGGATGAATCGCTCAACCGCTCGATCAGCGGCTATGTGCAGGAAGCGTTCCAGCGCACGCGTGACTACTGGCGCGAATGGGTGCGCTATCTGTCGATCCCGCTGGAATGGCAGGACGCGGTGATCCGCAGCGCGATCACTCTCAAGCTGTGCCAGTACGAGGACAGTGGGGCGATCATCGCGGCGATGACCACCTCCATTCCCGAAGCTCCCGGCAGCGTGCGCAACTGGGACTACCGCTACTGCTGGCTGCGCGATGCTGCGTTCGTGGTGCGTTCGCTGAACCGGCTTGGCGCCACCCGTACGATGGAGCAGTTCCTCGGCTACATCTTCAACCTCGCCACCACCGACGGCACGCTGCAGCCGCTGTACGGCATCGGATTCGAGGCCAAGCTGGACGAGGATGAAGTTCCCAGCCTGTCCGGCTACCGGGGGATGGGCCCGGTGCGCCGCGGCAACCTGGCCTGGGTGCAGCGCCAGCACGACGTGTATGGCAGCGTGGTGCTGGCCTCCACCCAGTTGTTCTTCGATCGTCGCCTGCAGGACCCCGGGGATGCCCATACCTTTGCCCGGCTGGAACCGCTGGGCGAACAGGCCTTTGCCCTGCACGACGTCCCCGACGCGGGCCTGTGGGAGTTCCGCGGCCGCACCGAGGTGCACACCTACACCAGCGCGATGTGCTGGGCCGCCTGCGATCGCCTGTGCAAGATCGCCGTGAGGCTCAAGCGCGATGACCGTGCACGCTACTGGCGCGAGCGCGCCGACATCATCCACGCGCGCATCATGCAGCGGTCCTGGAGCGAATCGCTGGGCCACTTCACCGACACCTTCGACGGCCATCGCCTGGACGCGTCGCTGCTGCTGCTGGCCGACATCGGCTTCATCGATGCACTCGACGCGCGTTTCATCGCCACGGTCGAGGCCATCGGCCGCGACCTCAAACATGGCAATTCGCTGTACCGCTACATCGCACCGGACGATTTCGGCGAGCCGGAAACCAGCTTCACCATCTGCACCTTCTGGTACATCGATGCGCTGGCGGCGATCGGGCGCATGGATGAGGCACGCGAGATGTTCGAGACGCTGTTGAAGCAGCGCAACCATCTTGGCCTGCTGTCAGAGGACCTGGCCTTCGACAGCGGCGAGGCGTGGGGCAACTTCCCGCAGACGTATTCGCATGTGGGTCTGATCACGGCAGCGATGCGCCTGTCGCGTTCCTGGCAGGAGGCATCATGAGTCGTCTGGTGGTGGTGTCCAACCGCGTTGCCGTGCCCGGCGAGAACCGCGCCGGCGGCCTTGCGGTGGGCCTGCTGGCTGCGCTCAAGGAGCGCGGCGGCATGTGGTTCGGCTGGAGTGGCAAGACCGTGCGCGATGGCAGTGGCGCGCTGCATGAACAGCAGGATGGTGACATCCGCTTCGTCACCATGGACCTGAACAAGCGCGAGGTGGACGGCTACTACAACGGCTTCGCCAACCGCACACTGTGGCCGCTGCTGCATTTCCGCCTGGACCTGGTCGACTATGACCGCGGTACGCGCGAGACGTATCACAAGGTCAATGCGATGTTCGCCGACAAGCTCGCGCCGCTGCTGCGCGAGGACGACATCGTCTGGATCCACGACTACCATCTGATCCCGCTGGGTGCCCTTCTGCGCGAGCGCGGCATCGGCTGCCGCATCGGCTTCTTCCTGCACATCCCGATGCCCTCGGCGGACCTGCTGCAGGCCATGCCCGACCACCTGCGGCTGTTCTCCGCGCTGTATGCCTATGACCTGGTGGGATTCCAGACCCAGCGCGATGCCGACCGCTTCCAGACCTACCTGCGGCTGTTCGGCGGCGGTCGCGTGCTCGACAACGGCGAACTGGAGGCCCCGGGGGGGCGCCGCTTCCGCGCTGCCGCCTTCCCGATCGGCATCGACACCGGGCTTATCGCGCGTCAGGCCAGCACCGCAGCGGCCAAGGCCGCCGTGAAGAACCTGCGGGCCAGTCTGCGGGATCGGCAGCTGGCCATCGGCGTGGACCGCCTGGACTATTCCAAGGGGCTGCCCGAGCGTTTCCTCGGCTTCGAACGTTACCTGCAGCGCCACCCCGACCAGCGCGGCACCCTGACCTACCTGCAGATCGCGCCGGTCTCGCGCGGTGATGTCACCGAGTACCGGCAACTGCGCAGCCAGCTGGAACAGATCGCCGGGCACATCAACGGTGGCCATGCCGAGCCGGACTGGACGCCGCTTCGCTACGTCAACCAGAACTTCACCCATGCCACCCTCACCGGCTTCTACCGTGCGGCGGCCGTCGGTCTGGTCACCCCGCTGCGCGATGGCATGAACCTGGTCGCCAAGGAGTACGTCGCCTCGCAGGACCCGGAGGATCCGGGCGTGCTGGTGCTGTCCCTTCTGGCCGGCGCCGCCGATGAACTGAAGCAGGCGCTGCTGGTCAACCCGCACGATCTGGACGGCGTGGCCGATGCCATCGCCACGGCCGCCACCATGTCGCTGCGCAAACGCCAGGAGCGTTGGCACGCCATGATGGAACACCTGCGCACCTACGACATCAACCATTGGCGGCGCAGCTACCTGGACGCTCTCGAAGGCTGAATCAGGCGCATTCTGTGCGCCGAAACTTGACGCTTTTGGCTCGAAAGTAATTGCGCATGCAACCATCCCGCCACTGTGGCGTGATCCCCACAGCCACTGTCGCAAATGGCACTCAGGCGGGCGAACGTCCTGCTGCCCCAAGGCTTACAGCCAGCTGCGTGGCGTCCTCGCGACGCCATCGCGGAAAACGAAAGAAAATGAACCGGCGATATTTCATTTCGCATTGACGCGACCTCCCCACAGTGGCGCCCCCAGAGCTCCTGCAATCGACAGAAGCCGCACCGTGCACGACTGCGTGCACATCACTCCGGGGATCCACTGCATGCACGCGTACGACCGTTTCATCGAAGAAGCCAGCCACCGCCTGGGACTGGGCCATCGCACCCGTTGGGTGGTTGATGTGATTGCCGGCTGGATAGCCTCCCACCCACGGGGACTGGACGGACTGGAGCAGACCTTCGAGCAGGCGGGCCTGGGGGTTCACTTCCGATCCTGGCGGCGTCCCGGGCAGCCGCCGCTGCCGGTGCTGGCCAGCGACCTGCAGCGTGCGCTGGGTGATCCGGTCATGGACCGGCTGGCCCGGCGCAGCAGACTGTCATCAGGGGCGTTCCGGGTCGTGGCCTGCGATCTGCTGCCGGGGCTGATCGCATTGACGTCCCAACCCATCGAGCCGGCCCCTTCGGAGCCGCGCCAGCTGCGCAACCGCCCGCAGCGGCAGCGACCGCAGATGACCGGCACCCTGCTCACCCCGGGGGTGCAGGGCATGGCCCTGCGCAGCCTGCTGTGGATGATGGCCGCCGTGGTCGTGCTCGGCGCTACCGCATGGCTGCAGCTGAAGGCACGCACGCCGCTGTGGACGCCACAGGCGATCGTCCGCGAACACGACGCGCGGCTGTTCCTGCACCAGCGCGGCGCGCAGGTCTCGGTCCATGGCAGCCTGCCCAGCGACGCCCTGCGCCGCCGCCTGTGGAGCGCGTTGATTGCGGTGCATGGCGCAGAGCACGTCAGTGGCCGTATCGAGATCGATCCGCAGGCCCGGTCGCCGCGCTGGTTCGAGCGCCTGATCCGCACCCTGCCCTGCCTGCAGGGCGACGGACTGCGCCTGGAGTTCGCCGGCAACCAGCTGGATATCGACTCCACCGCCCTGAGCGAAGAGCGGCGCCTGGCGATCTCGCGGCAGCTCCGCCAGGATTTCCCCGCCCTGCGGATGAGTGGGCTGTGGGGTCCGGGCCGGGCGGCATTGTCGCGGCTGCCGGCCGATGCCGGCGCCGCGCAGCGGATCGCTGCGCTGAACCTGACCCGGCTGGAGTTCCATCCCGGCTCCAGCGAACTGCGCGGCAGCTCCAGCGAAACGCTGCAGGTGGTGGCCGACGCATTGCGCAGCACTGCGCCGGGCACACGGGTGGAAGTGGCCGCTCACACCGACAGCCAGGGCGCGTCCGAGGCCAACCGGCAGCTCAGCCAGCAGCGTGCGGACGTGGTGGTGACGGCGTTGCAGGCGCATGGCGTGCCGGCACCGATGCTGGTCGCGGTGGGGCACGGCGAAGAGCATCCGGTAGCCGACAACCGTAGCGAGGACGGCCGCGCGCGCAACCAGCGCATCGCCTATCGGCTGCTTGCGGCTCCGCACTGACACCGCGCGCGGACCGACCGGCACATCAGTCCAGGAAACGGCCGGCCTGCTGCGTCGTCGCCAGCGTGCAGCGGTCGTGACGACCGAACCAGCGGTATCGGTTGCGGGCCAGCCTGCGATAGGCGGCATCCCGCCAGCTGCGCGGCAACAGGCGCAGCACGCCCGCCAGCCGCCATGCGCCTCCCAGCCCGGTCAGCACGCGCAGGATCGCGTCCGTGTCAGTCCAGGCGCCCTGCTCGTCCAGCAGCAGAAAGGAGCGCGGGTCCTGCGGATCCAGCCCATGGCTGCGCAGCAGCAGGCTGCCATGCGTACCCTGCATCGCTGCGAAGCGATAGCGCCCGTGGCGGTCCACACGCAGCAGGAAACGCACCCAGCGGCTGCACAGCGCACAGACGCCATCGAACACGATCACTGCGTCACTGCGGGTCGAGCCAGCCTTCATAACGGATCAGGGGTCCAATCCAGGGCAATGTCACATCAACCAGGAAAGTGTAGCGCTCTGCGGCCCAGGCCTCGCGGCAGCGCACGCCGTCGAACCAGCGCGTCGGCAGCGGCAGCAGGCCGAACACGCGGACGCTGCGCACCGACCAGTCGATGCCGCCTTCACGCGCCCGCAGCTCGAATCCGAAGTGCACCGCACCGAGCTGCTCATGCAGACCGCCTTCCTGTGCCCACAGCCGCGACACCATCGGCCAGCGCCCGAAACGTCGCGCCCACTGCTCGCCTTGCCCGCAGACGCTGAACACCACCTCGACCGGCAAGGCGTGCGCCTCCTTCGGCAGCCGCGCCAACGCGGCCAGCATGGGCACCAGCCAATGGCGGCCCCGTGCGATCCGCGCCTGCCCGGTACGGCGGCACGGCAGCGGCGCCGCATGCAACGCCTGCACCGGTGCTGCCAGGGTGGCGAAGGCCGGCCCCAGCACCTGCGCGAACAGCGGCACGGTCAGGGAGCGATCCAGGCCAGCGTTGCCATGCGGCCGGTGCGGCGGTCGCGACGGTGCGAATACAGGTCCGGATCGGCAATGGTGGAGATCGTGCCGCCAGACACCTGGGCCGGGTCCACGCCCACGGACTGCAGGCGCTGGCGGGCCAGTGCGAACAGATCGACCTTCCAGTGCCCCGCGCGGGTGGCCACGAAGGCGGCGGCCGCCGCCGGTTCGTGGCCGACGAAGGCCTGATACACCTCTTCGCCGATCTCATAGTCGGCAGGCCCTGCCGCCGGGCCCAGCCAGACCCGCAGCTGCGACGGCGCGGTGCGCATCGCGGCTACCGTGTGTTCCAGCATGCCATCGGCCAGGCCGCGCCAGCCCGCATGTGCCGCGCCCACTTCGCTGCCGTCGGCGGCGGCAAACACCACCGGAAGGCAGTCCGCGGTCAGGATGGCCAGCACCACCCCCGGCACCGACGTCACCGCGGCATCGGCCACCGGCTCGCTGGCCCCGGCCACTGGCGGGCCATCAAAGCGCAGCACGGTGGTGCCATGCACCTGGCGCAGCCAGTGCGGCGCGGAGGGCAGCGCCAGTCCCTGCTGCAGCAGTTGCCGGTTGTGTTCGACGTTGGCCGGCGCATCTCCATCGGCTGCGTGCCGGTTGCCCAGGTTGAACTGGGCAAAGGGTGCCGGCGAAATGCCCGCGCCGTGTCGGCGTGTGGTCAGCGCCCGCACGCCCGGCGGCGCCGGCCAGTCAGCCTGCAGCAGCCGCAGCGCGGTCGCCATCACCAGCGATCCCGCTCGCGCTCGGTAAAGGCCTCGCTGTCTTCGCGCAGCACCTTCATCAGGTGCAGCATGTCGTCCGGTACCGGCGCCGAATTGCGCACCGGCTCGCCGGTGATGGGATGCACGAACTCCAGCGTCTCGGCGTGCAGGGCCTGGCGCTTGAAGCCACGCAGCGCGGCCACCAGTTCGTCGCTGGCGCCCTTGGGCAGCTTCAGCGCACCGCCATACAGCGGGTCGCCGATGATGGGGTGGCGCAGGTGCGCCATATGCACGCGGATCTGGTGGGTGCGGCCGGTTTCCAGCCGGCATTCCAGCGCGGTGTGCGCCCGGAAGCGCTCGCGCAGGCGGTAATGGGTGATCGCGTCCTTGCCGTCTTCGCGCACCGCCATCTTCAGGCGGTCGCGCGGATGACGGTCGATCGGCGCATCGGCGGTGCCGCCGGCCACCAGAGCGCCCATCACGATGGCCAGATACTGGCGGTGCACATCACGCGCGGCCAGCTGTTCGACCAGGGCCGTCTGCGCCTCCAGGGTGCGGGCGACCACCATCACGCCGCTGGTGTCCTTGTCGAGGCGATGCACGATGCCGGCGCGCGGCAGAACCGCCACCGACGGGTCGCGGTACAGCAGCGCATTGACCAGGGTGCCGCTGTGGTTGCCGGCACCCGGGTGGACCACCAGGCCGACCGGCTTGTTGATCACCAGCAGGTGCTCGTCCTCGAACAGCACGTCCAGCGGGATGTCCTCCGGCTGGGCATCGGTCTGGGTCTCCAGCACCACGTTCAGGGTCACCACCTCGCCACCGCGCAGCGGATCGCGCGGCCGCGCCTGGGCGCCATCGAGCAGGACGTCGCCGGCCTTGATCCATTCGGTCAGGCGTGAACGGGAGTACTCGGGGAAAAGTTCGGCCACGACGGCGTCGAAACGCCGGCCGGCGGCGGTGTCGGGGACGATGGCCTGGCGGGCCGATTCGGAGGGTTGTTCAGACATGGCAGGGGGGCATCTTTGAAATTTTGGGGTCCCGGCGGTCGGTTTCAGTCGCAGGACAGGACACTAGGCTATCATCGACCCTTCGTATTCCAGACGCGTCCCGCCTTGACCCCATGATCCGACGCTCCGCCATGCTCTCCGCGCCCGTCCGCCTCACCGCCCTGCTGCTGGTGCTGGTCATCGCCGCCACCGGCTGCCATCGCGGCGCCAAGAAGGGTGATCGCCCCGACGAGGGGACGCCGGTCGAACAGCTGTACGAGAAGAGCCACACGCTGATGAAGGGGGGCAACTGGAGCGGCGCCGAAGCCAGCTTCCGTCGCCTGGTGGCCCAGTATCCCTACGGCCCGTACACCGAACAGGCGATGATCGAAACCGCCTACGCGCAGTACAAGGCCGGCAAGCACGACGATGCGGTGTCGAGCATCGACCGCTTCATCCGGACCTATCCGACCCATCGCAACATCGCTTACCTGTATTACCTGCGCGGCCTGGCCAACTCCAACCGCAATACGGTTTTCCTGCGTCGCGTATGGTCCCTGGACCCTAGCCGCCGCGATCTGTCCACGCCGCACCAGGCGTATTCGGACTTCAACATCGTCGTTGACCGCTACCCGAACAGCCGGTACGCCGCCGACGCCCGCCAGCGGATGATCGAGCTGCGTGACGTATTCGCCCAGCACGAGCTGGACAACGCGCTGTACTACATGCGCCGTGGCGCCTGGGTGTCGGCCGCTGGCCGCGCCAACTACCTGCTGGAAACCTATCCGCAGAGCGCCTTCCAGTACGACGCCGTGGCGGTCCTGGCCGACTCCTACACCCACCTGGGCAACAAGACCCTGGCCGACGATGCCCGGCGCGTGCTGGAGCTGAACCAGCCCGATCACCCGTGGCTGGCAGGCAACTGGCCGAAGTACCCCTGGATGATCCGCAAGCTCAACCCGTTCGCAGGCGAGAAGTCCGCCAGTACCGGCCAGCGCAACGCGCGGCTGGAAAAGAAGTAAGAAAAGGGCCCCGCAAGGGGCCCTTCCTTTTTGTGGGGCCCGCCATGGCCGGGCCCTGCGGAGGCGCGGGCCTCAGCCCTTGTAGCCGTTGCTGATCGGATAGCGGCGTTCGCGGCCGAAGGCGCGACGGGAGACCTTCGGCCCCGGTGCGGCCTGGTGCCGCTTCCACTCGCTGATGCGCACCAGCCGCAGCACGCGGTCGACCACGGCCGCATCGTAACCGGCTGCAACGATCTCGGCGCGCGACTGCTCCTGGTCGACGTAGCGGTACAGGATGCCGTCCAGCACGTCGTAGGCCGGCAGCGAATCCTGGTCCAGCTGGTTCTCGCGCAGTTCGGCCGACGGCGGGCGGCTGATCACGGCCGGCGGAATCACCGGCGCGCCCCCCACGGTATTGCGCCACTTCGACAGACCGAATACTTCGGTCTTGTACAGATCCTTCAACGGCGCGTAGCCGCCACACATGTCACCGTAGATGGTGGCGTAGCCGACCGCATACTCGCTCTTGTTGCCGGTGGTCAGCAGCAGGCCACCGAACTTGTTGGCCAGCGACATCAGGATCACGCCGCGGCTGCGCGACTGCAGGTTCTCCTCGGTCACATCCGGGGTTGTGCCCTCGAACAGCGGCGCCAGCGATTCCATCAGGCCCTTGAACGCCGGCTCGATCGACACCGCTTCCAGCTTCACTCCCAACGCCTGGCACTGCTCTGCAGCCAGATCGTTGGACAGGCCTGCGGTATAGCGTGACGGCAGGCGCACGGCAGTCACGTTCTCGGCCCCCATCGCATCCACCGCCAGGGCCAGCACCAGGGCCGAATCGATGCCGCCGGACAGGCCCAGCCACACCTTCGTGAAACCATTCTTGCGGCAGTAATCCTGGATGCCACGGGTCACCGCGCGCCAGGCCAGGGCGTCCATGCTCTCGTCGCCATCGTCCATCCAGACGTGTGGCATGAAGCGACGGCTGGCGCCGTCGTACTCCACCACTAGCCACTGGTCGACAAACGCAGCGGCGGCCGGGTGCACCGTACCGTCGCCATCGGCCACCACCGAAGCGCCGTCGAACACCAGTGCGTCCTGGCCACCGACAACATTGAGATACGCGATCGCCGCACCGCTCTCGCGGGTGCGCGCGGCCAGCACGGCATCGCGCTGGGCGTGCTTGCCGCGCTCGTAGGGCGAGGCATTGGGCACCACCACCAGCTGCGCGCCAGCACGCACGGTATCGGCCAGCGGCTCAGCGAACCACAGGTCCTCGCAGATCAGCAGGCCCACCGGAATGCCGTCGACGTCGAACACGCAGCTGCCGCCATCAGGATCGACGTCGAAGTAGCGGCGCTCGTCGAACACCGCGTAGTTGGGCAGCTCGCGCTTGCGATAGGTCTGTTCGACCCGGCCATCGCGCAGCACGCTGGCGGCGTTGTACACCACCGCGCCCGCCGCCTGCGGCCAGCCGACCACGGCGGTGATGCCGCGGCAGGCAGCTGCAATGCGTGCGATCGCCTGCTCGCATTCGTACAGGAACCCCGGACGCAGCAGCAGGTCTTCCGGCGGATAGCCGCTGACCGCCAGCTCGGGGAACATCACCAGCCCGGCGCCATACTCATCGCGCGCCTGGCCGATCATCTCGATGATGCGCTCGGTATTGCCGGCGACATCGCCGACCGGAAAATCGAACTGCGCCATCGCGATGCGGATCGAAGCCATGGAAGGTCCAGCCTGTGGTTGCAATGGCCCATTGTAACGCCGCACCGTGTGCCTGCCGGGCGGACCCTGCAGGTAGCGCCGGGCCATCCCCGGCGGATGACTGCGCGACGCCCAGACGCAGAAAAGCCGCCCGAAGGCGGCTTTTCCAAAGCAGGCCGAGCATGGGCTCGGCTCTACAGAATCGTGCCGGCCGGAGGCCGGCGACGATCTTACTTCACCAGCTTGGCGATGGCAGCGCCCAGGTCGCCCGGCGAACGCACGGTGACGACACCAGCCGCTTCCATGGCGGCGAACTTGCCTTCCGCCGTGCCCTTGCCGCCGGAGGCGATCGCACCGGCATGGCCCATGCGCTTGCCGGCCGGCGCCGAGGCACCGGCGATGAAACCGACGACCGGCTTCTTCACGTGGTTCTTGATGTATTCCGCACCGGCTTCCTCGGCGTCGCCACCGATCTCGCCGACCATGATGATGCCTTCGGTCTGCGGGTCTTCGTTGAACAGCTTCAGGCAGTCAACGAAGTTCAGGCCGTTGATCGGGTCGCCGCCGATGCCGATGCAGGTGGACTGGCCCAGGCCGACTTCGGTGGTCTGCTTGACCGCTTCATAGGTCAGCGTGCCCGAACGCGACACGATGCCGATCTTGCCGGGCTTGTGGATGTGACCCGGCATGATGCCGATCTTGCACTCACCCGGGGTGATGACACCCGGGCAGTTCGGGCCGATCAGCACGGTGTCCGGGTAGGAACGGGTCAGCACGTTCTTGACGCGCAGCATGTCCAGCACCGGGATGCCTTCGGTGATGCAGACGATGACCTTGATGCCGGCAGCTGCGGCTTCCAGGATCGCGTCGGCCGCGAACGGCGGCGGCACGTAGATGACCGAAGCATTGGCGCCGGTGCTCTGCACGGCGTCGGCAACGGTGTTGAAGACCGGCAGGTCGATGTGGGTGGTGCCACCCTTGCCCGGGGTCACGCCGCCAACAACCTGGGTGCCGTACTCGATCATCTGAGTCGCGTGGAAGGTGCCCTGCTGGCCGGTGAAGCCCTGCACGATCACCTTGGTGTTCTTGTTAATCAAAACAGACATGGGAATTTCCTTCGGTGTCGTGGATCAGGCGGCGTTCTTGACCGCTTCAACGACTTTCTTGGCGCCGTCGTTGATGTTGTCAGCCGGGATGATGGCCATGCCGCTGTCACGCAGCAGCTGCTTGCCTTCTTCCACGTTGGTGCCTTCCAGGCGCACCACGACCGGCACCTTGACGCCCACTTCCTTCACGGCGGCGATGATGCCCTCGGCGATCATGTCGCAGCGGACGATGCCGCCGAAGATGTTGACGAAGATGCCTTCCACCTTGTCCGAGGACAGGATCAGCTTGAACGCTTCGATGACGCGCTGCTTGTTGGCACCGCCGCCCACGTCCAGGAAGTTCGCCGGCTCGCCGCCGTTGAGCTTGATGACGTCCATGGTCGCCATGGCCAGGCCGGCGCCGTTCACCATGCAGCCGATGTTGCCGTCCATGGTGACGTAGTTGATGTCCAGCTCCGAAGCGGTCACTTCGGTTTCATCTTCCTGGGACTTGTCGCGCATCGCGACCAGTTCCTTGTGGCGGAAGTTGGCGTTGTCGTCGCTGTTGAACTTGCCGTCCAGCGCGTACAGGTTGCCGTCGTCCAGGATCGCCAGCGGGTTGATCTCAACCAGCGCCAGGTCCTTTTCGTTGAAGATGCGGTACAGGTTCACCATGATGTTGGCGAACTGGCCGGCCTGCTTGGCGGTCAGGCCCATCTTGAAGCCGATGTCACGGCCGTGGTAACCCTGCACGCCCTCGACGAAGTCCACATTCAGGGTGTGGATCTTGTCCGGGGTCTCGGCAGCCACCTGCTCGATTTCCATGCCGCCTTCCGAGGAGGCGATGTAGCTGATGGTGCGGGTGCCGCGATCCACCAGGACCGACAGGTACAGTTCCTTGACGATCTCACCGGCGGTGGTCACCAGCACCAGGTTGATCGGCAGCTCGACGCCGGCGGTCTGGTAGGTGGCCATCTTGGTGCCGAGCATCTTGGCCGCTGCGGCCTTCACGTCATCGACGGTCTTGCAGAACTTGACGCCGCCAGCCTTGCCGCGGCCGCCAGCGTGGATCTGCGCCTTGACCATCCAGGGGCCCTGGCCCAGCGACTGGGCGACTTCAACCGCCTCGTCCGGAGTAGCCGCGACCTTGCCGGCCGGGACCGGGATGCCGTATTCGGCAAGCAGTTGTTTTGCCTGGTATTCGTGGAAATTCATGCGTCACCGTGGGAATAGGAACGACCGCACGCAATTCCTCAGGGCCTCCGGGGGAGGCACCGGCACGGACCGCGGCGGGCCCACTATTGTGGCCGAGCCGGCGCCGGGGCGCAAAGAAGTCTGTACGGAGTACCGGATCCGGGCGGATTTCCGCCGTCATTCAGGCAGTTGCGGATCGCCGGCAGCCGCCCGGCCGCCCTCGCCACAGGCCGATTGCGCGACGCGGACCCGCGGCCGGGCATCGCCACGACCGTATACTGGGCATCTGCGTCCGCTCGGGCATGCCCGTCGCACAACCCAGATCCAGGCAGCCAGAAGGGGAGTTCCGGCGTGTCACCCAGTGCTTCATTGATCGACCGCATCGAATCGATTCCGCGGCGCGAGCTGTACTTCTTCGCCCTGTACCGGGTGCTGATCGCAGCCGTGATCGCCGCCCTGCTGTACAGCCCGTTGTCGATGATGGTCGGCGAGGCCCACCACCCGCGGCTGGCCTACACCGTCGGCGCGGCCTACCTGGCGTTGTCGCTGCTGGCCCTGGCGATCGGCCGCAACGAACGCTGGCTGCGGCCGATCGTGGTCACCGGCGTGCTGGTGGACATCATCGCCGCCATCCTGCTGGCCCACGCCCTGCCCGGCGCCAGTGCCGGCATCTCGATGTCGCTGCTGTTCAACATCGCCGCGGCCGCCACCCTGCTGCCGCTGAGCTGGGGTCTTGGGCTGGCCCTGGCGGCGAGCCTGGCAACGGTGGGCGAATACCTGTGGAAGCTGCTGGAGGGCGGCGACCCGACCCGCACCCTGGCCGAACTGGCGATGTTCACGACCAGTTACCTGGCCCTGGCCTTCATCAGCTACCAGGTCGGCAGCCGCGCCCGCCGCAACCAGCAGCTGGCCAACCAGCGCGGTGACGAGGTGGCCAATCTGTTCCAGATCAACGAACTGATCATCCGCCGCATGCGCACCGGCGTGCTGGTGGTGGATGCCGACAGCCGCATCACGCTGGCCAACGAGGCTGCCTCGATGCTGCTCGGCGACAGCGACGGTGCGGGCGGAACCGGCCGCCTCGATCTGGCCAGCGTCGCACCCGAGCTGGCCCGTCGCCTGCAGCGCTGGCGCAACGGCTGGACCCAGGACGAACTGCCGCTGCAGCTCAATCCGGACCAACCCGAAGTGCAACCGCGCTTCGCGCGCCTGCTGGCCGGCAGTGAACTGGCCCTGGTCTTCCTGGATGATTCCAGCGTGGTGTCGCGGCGCGCCGAGTCGCTCACCCTGTCGGCGATGGGCCGCTTCTCGGCCAGCCTGGCCCATGAGATCCGCAATCCGCTGGCGGCGATCAACTATGCCGTGCAGCTGCTGGAAGAAGGTACCGGCTTCAACGAAAGCGACCGCCGCCTGCTGCAGATCATCCGCCAGCAGTGCCAGCGCACCAACGGCATCGTCGAGAGCGTGCTGGGCCTGGCCCGGCGCGAACGTGCCACGCCGGAGAACGTGGATCTGGTCGCCTTCGTGCGCCGCTTCGTGCTGGAGTACAAGCAGGGCCAGACGCTGGAAACCGACAGCATCGAACCGATCGTCAGCGACACCTCGGTGCCGGCGCAGGTCGACACCCGCCACCTCTACCAGGTGCTGACCGTGCTGGTGCACAACGCCCTGAAGTACGGCCGCATCGGCCAGCAGCCGGCCCGCGTGCGGCTACGTGTGGCCCGGCACGAACGCAGCGCGGTGATCGACGTGATGGACCGTGGCCCCGGCATTCCCGAAAGCGTGGCGGCGCAGCTGTTCCGGCCGTTCTTCACCACCTCCGAGCACGGCACCGGCCTGGGCTTGTACATCGCCCGCGAATTGTGCAGGGCCAACCAGGCACGGCTGGATTACATCCCGGTGCCGGCCGGCGGCTCGTGCTTCCGCTTGGTCCTGCCAGGTCCGCACACCCTGCTGCCCGATGGTTCCTGATTCTGTGCGTCAAACATTTGTCGCTTTCAGCCCCCTCGTTTATCTTTTCCGCCCATGAACGAAACCCGCAGCGCCCTCGTCGTCGACGACGAACGCGACATCCGCGAACTGCTGGTGCTGACGCTCGGCCGCATGGGGCTGCGCATCAGTACTGCAGCCAACCTCGCCGAAGCGCGCGAGCTGCTGGCCAGCAATCCTTATGACCTGTGCATCACCGACATGCGCCTGCCGGATGGCAACGGCATCGAGCTGGTCAGCGAGATCGCCCAGCACTACCCGCGCACACCGGTGGCGATGATCACCGCCTTCGGCAGCATGGATCTGGCAGTGGAAGCCCTGAAGGCGGGCGCCTTCGACTTCGTCAGCAAGCCGGTGGACATCGCCGTACTGCGCGGGCTGGTCAAGCACGCGCTGGAACTGAACAACAGCGAGCGGCCCGTACCGGGCCCCGTCGCCGAACAGGGCGCCCGGCTGCTCGGCAATTCGCCGGCGATGGACGTGTTGCGTGCCACCATCGGCAAAGTGGCGCGCAGCCAGGCCCCGGTCTACATCCTCGGCGAATCCGGCGTCGGCAAGGAACTGGTCGCGCGGACCATCCACACCCAGGGGGCACGTGCTGCCGGGCCGTTCGTGCCGGTCAACTGCGGCGCGATTCCCGGCGAACTGATGGAGAGCGAGTTCTTCGGCCACCGCAAAGGCAGCTTCAGCGGCGCCCACGCCGACAAGCCCGGCCTGTTCCAGGCCGCCCATGGTGGCACCCTGTTCCTGGATGAGGTCGCCGAGCTGCCGCTGCAGATGCAGGTGAAGCTGTTGCGCGCGATCCAGGAGAAGTCGGTGCGCGCGGTGGGTGCGGCCAGCGAGGAACCGGTCGATGTGCGCATCCTGTCGGCCACCCACAAGGATCTGGCCGAGCTGGTCGAGGACGGCCGCTTCCGCCACGACCTGTACTACCGCATCAATGTGATCGAACTGAAGGTGCCGCCGCTGCGCGAACGCCGCCAGGATCTGCCGGAGCTGGCCGCTGCCGTGCTGGCACGGCTGGCCCGCAGCCACGGCCGCACCACGCCGCTGCTCGCGCCCTCGGCGCTGGAGGCACTGGCGCAGTACGCCTTCCCCGGCAACGTGCGCGAACTGGAGAACATCCTTGAGCGCGCGCTGGCCCTGGCCGAGGAAGACCGCATCGGTGTCGACGATCTGCGCCTGCCGCAGCACGCCCCCCGCATGCCCGGCAACGGCACGGCCGCCGAAGCCGTGGTCGATCTGCAGCCGGGCAGTGCCGCCCTGCCCTCGTACATCGAACAGCTCGAACGCAGCGCCATCCAGCGCGCGCTGGAAGAAAACCGCTGGAACAAGACCCGTACCGCCGCGCAGCTGGGCATCACCTTCCGCGCGCTGCGCTACAAGCTGAAGAAGCTGGGCATGGAGTAAGGGCCGCAAGACCCAGCGGTCGGATCCCTTTCCGCAGGAAAGGGCTCCGACCCCGCCAGCACAACCGCGTCAATCCTTGGTAACGCGATTGATCTCGGCCAGGCTGGTCACACCCGCCGCGACCTTCCTCAATGCCGACTGCCGCAGGTCATTGACCCCGATCGCCTGCGCGGCTTCGGCAATCTGCAGCGCATTGCCACCGGCCAGCACGATCGTGGCGATCTCGTCGGTCATCGGCATCACCTGGTAGATACCGGTGCGGCCCTTGTAACCCTCGGTGCATTCATCACAGCCCACCGCCTCATGCAGCTGGATGCCCTCATCCAGCTGGGCCTGGGTGAAGCCCTCGGCCAGCAATGCATGCTCCGGCAGCTGCGCCGGGCGCTTGCAGTTCGGGCACAGCCGTCGCGCCAGACGCTGGGCGATCACCAGGGTCACCGAGCTGGTGATGTTGTACGGCGCGATGCCCATGTTCATCAGGCGCGCGATGGTCTGCGGCGCGTCGTTGGTATGCAGGGTGGACAGCACCATGTGGCCGGTCTGCGCGGCCTTGATGGCGATCTCGGCGGTCTCCAGGTCGCGGATTTCGCCGACCATGATGATGTCCGGATCCTGGCGCAGGAACGAGCGCAACGCAGCGGCGAACGTCATGCCGCGCTTGTTGTTCTGCTGCACCTGGTTGACGCCGGGCAGCCGGATTTCCACCGGGTCTTCCGCCGTGGAGATGTTGCGCGTCTCGTCGTTGAGAATGCCCAGCGCGGTATACAGCGACACCGTCTTGCCCGAACCGGTCGGCCCGGTCACCAGCACCATGCCGTATGGCTTGTGGATCGCATCCAGGAACAGCTTCTGCTGGTCGGGCTCATAGCCGAGCTTGTCGATGCCCAGCTTGGCGGCACTGCCGTCGAGGATGCGCAGCACGACCTTCTCGCCGAACAGCGTCGGCAACGTGCTCACACGGAAATCGATCTGCTTGGACTTGGACAGGTTGAGCTTGATGCGGCCATCCTGCGGCACGCGCTTCTCGGCGATGTCCAGCTGTGCCATCACCTTCAGGCGCGCGGCGATGCGCTGGTTCAACTTCACCGGCGCGCGCGCGACCATCTTCAACAGCCCGTCGATGCGCAGGCGCACGCGGTAATCGTCTTCGTACGGCTCGAAATGGATGTCCGACGCGCCCTTGCGGATCGCATCGACCAGCACCTTGTTGACGAACTTCACCACCGGGGTGTCGTCGCCCTTGGCATCGATGCCGGAGTCGCCGCCCGCGCCATCCTCATCGCCCAGGCCCACGTCGAGGTTGGCCATCCCCTCATCGTCACCGCCCAGCGCGTCACCCAGCGTGTCGTGGCTGGCGTGCCACTGTTCCAGAGTGCGGCGGATCTGGTCCTCGTCGACCAGGATCGGCTCCACCACCAGGTTGGTGTGGAACTTGATCTCGTCCAGTGCGTGGGTCGGGTTGCTGGTGCCGACGAACAGCTTGCCGCCACGCTTGAACAGCGGCAGTACGTTGTGCTTACGCAGCAGTTCCTCGCTGACCAGGCTCATCGCGTTCTGGCTGGCATCGAAGGTCGAGACGTCGAACAGCGGCATGCCGAACTCAACCGCATTGGCCGCGGCCAGCTGTGCTGCCCCCACCACCTTGTTCTGCGCGAACCACTGCGGCAGCGGCTGCCGCGCGGCGGCGGCCCGGGTCATGGCGTCGCGGGCGGTGGCCTCGTCCAGCGCACCATCCTGGACCAGGCGGCGCGCCAGCCCGGTGATGCCGACAAGGTTGGGGGATGAAACAACGCTCATGGGATTCCTCGTTACTCGTGCCCTGACGGCCGGAATTCAGTTTCAGAAACGGGTTGCCGGCCCATAGCGGCCAGGTAGCTCAGCAAACGCAGGGGTCCGTTTCCTCGCGCATCGGGCGCGAGCGCCTTCCAGTACTGGTCCGTCAGTTGCCGCGACGCCGTGGTATCCCCCAGCTGCCGCGCAGCGTGCTGCATTGCACCGAACAGATAATAGCCGGTGGCAGGGTCGGCCAGCAGCATCGGCGCATGCTCGCTGCCCAACAATCGCCGGCCTTCCGTGAGTACAGCGTGGTGGTCGTCGGTGGCCGCGGCGGCAACCAGGGCAAGGCTGGCGGACACGACGGGATCGGCCGGGGTGCAGTCCATCCAGTCGCGCTGCGCCCAGAGGGCCGCCCGCTGCGCTGCCGGCAGGAACGGGATCGTTTCTCCGGCCAGCACGAACAGCAGCCGGGTGGTTTCCATCGGAGATCCGTCCAGTTCGCAGCGCGCTGCCAGCCCACGCAGCGCCTGCGCACTCATCCAATCGGCATCCGCCACATCCGTGGGCGCCTCGCCCTGCAGGAAAGCTGCCACGGCCCGTGCGGTCGGACGTTTGTCATCCCGGCTGGACGCCGGTTGCGGCAGACCCGCCGCAGCACCTGCCACCTGCCCCGTTGGCGGGGCGCTGACGATCCGCCAGGGGGCCGTCATCACCTGCTGGAAATCACGGGTGAACGCCCCCTGGAAACGTGCTACCGGAGCATTCAACTTCAAGGTCGGGAAGTAATCGGAATTGCGCGCGGCCGGATACAGAGGAACGAAGGCGCGCAGCGCTGCGTCATCCATGGACAGGGCGTTCTCCAGATCGGCCACCGAATGCACGCCGATCCGCGCCAGTTCCCCGCGCAGCTGCGGCTGCTGGAACAGGCTGCCCTTCATCGGCGGCAACGTGCCCTTCGGCGTCGCCACCAGGATCAGGTCGCCACGATTGGCCAGGTAAGCGCGCACATCGGAGAACTGCTCCAGCAGCCCCGCCAGCACCGAGCTGACCAGTTCGGGGGTGATCTCATACAGCTGCAGCCACTGCACGAACACGCCACCTTCGTTGAGCTGCTGTGGCACGAACGCATAGAACTCGTCGCTGAACAGCGCCGCCGTTCCACCCACCCAAGGATTGGACGGCTCGGAAATGATCAGATCGTACTTGCGCGGGCTGGCGGCGAAATAGGACTTCGCATCGTCGATCACCACGTGCGAGCGCGGATCGTTGAAGGCGCGCTCGACACGCTCGCCGAACAGACGCGCGCCCTCCACCATGGCCGGCTCGATCTCCACCGTTTCCACGCGCCCGACGCGCTGGTCGCCCAACAGCGTGTGCGTGCTGAGCCCGGATCCGAAACCGATCACACCGACGCGCTGGTAATCATCGCGCAGCGCCAACGGCAGAGCCGCCAGCAGGATCATGGTCGATTCATCGCTGGTGGGTGCCTGTGCCATCGACACGGCCATGCCTGCATCCACTTTGCCGTTGGTGGCGATGGCACGCATGCGGCCGATCGGCTGGGTGCTTTCATAGACCGCCACGGTGGCCGTCTGCCCATCGCGCGAGAACAGCATCGTGGCGGTATCCGCCAGACGGGCCGTGCCATGGCGGTACACCGACGAATTCAGCACCAGCGGATCGAAGCGGACCAGCACGACGGCCGCCACTACGCCAGCGACACCCAGCGCGCCAGCCTGCCACAGTGGCGAGCGCAGACGGCCCGGGGCCGCAAGCCGAAGGCGCTGCAGCAGCACCAGGCCCAGCACGATGTCGACCACCGACGCGACCAGCAGCGCGTACTTCAGCCCCAGCAGCGGCATCAGCAGATGGATGGCCGCCAGCACACCGACGATCGCGCCGAGCGTATTGAACGCATAGGCCTGGCCGATCGCGCGCTCGCCCTGCCCGGCGCGCAGCAGCGCCAGGGTCAGCAGCGGCAGCGTCATGCCGGCGAAGAACGCCGCCGGGAACATCACCAGGCCGGCAATGGCGGCACTGGCCAGGTTGTACAGCACGTAACCATCCGCACTGCGCACGATGACCCGCATCAGCCAGCCGACCCAATCGAAGGCCTGCGCATAGACGAACATCGAGGCCAGCGCCGCCAGCCCCATCCACACCTGCACCCAGCCTGCCACGCGCAGGGGCGACGGCATCCGGTCGGCGCGGCGGCGCAGCCACAGGCCGCCGAAGGCGATGCCGAGGATGAACGCCGCCAGCATCAGCTCGAACGAATGCAGCGTGGTGCCGAGTGCGAGCGACAGCATGCGCACCCAGGTGATTTCGTAGACGAAGGATGACGCGCCGGTCGCCGCTGCGACCAGCAGCACCAGCCGCACCGGCACTGCAGTCTCCGGTCGTACGCCGCCGGCAGCCGGCGCGGCGGAGGCCACTACCGCAGGCGCGCTGCCGTCGCGGGCCAGTGGATAGACCAGGATGGCCACCACGATGTTGAGCAGGCCGGCACTGAGGACGGTGCCCGGCAGTCCTACCGCCGGCAGCAGCGCGTAGGTCGCCACCAGGGCGCCGGCGGCCGCGCCCAGGCTGTTGGAGAAATAGAGCCCGGCCAGCACCTCACCCTGCGACCCCGGCTGCAGGCGCATGTAACCCGCACTCATCAGCGGGAAGGTCGCGCCCAGCAGGATGCATTGCGGCAGCACCAGGGCCGTGGCCAGCGCCCAGCGCAGCGCCGTGGACGAGGTGCCCTCCATGCCCGGCATGAGGTGGGTGTACGCCCAGCCGGTCACGCCCTGGAACAGCCCGTCGAAACCGATGCCCAGCACCCCGATCACCAGCTCGATGACCGCGTAGGCCAGCAGCGGCCGGCGCAGCAGCGCGCTGCGGCGGCTGACCAGCCACGCCCCCAGCGCCATGCCGCCCATGAACAGGATCAGCACCAGCGATTGCGCGTGCGAGGAATGCCCCAGGAACAGCCCCAGGTACTGCGTCCAGATGGACTGGTAGATCAGCCCGGCGAAGCCGGAGAACACGAAGATCAGAAGCAGCCATGGGCCATGGCTGAATGAAGGACGGCGCATTGCGAACTCCCCAGTCGCACGGTCGAATCTGCAAGGAGACACCATCCGGGGGGCATCTCGCAAGGATTTACATGACTGCGTTGAGACTGCGAACAGGAATCGTCTTGATGGCTGCCATAAAAAAAGAACAGGGAGCCAAAGCTCCCTGTCCTTCATCCGATCACACTAGCTGTGAGAATCACTCTTCCGGAGTTTCTTCTTCACCGGCAGCGGCCTGGCAGGAACCCGGGCGGAACTTGACATCGATCGAGCCACCGCAGCTCCAGCTCGGAACCACGCCCTTCGAGCCATCACCCGACGGGGTCAGCGTGATGGTCTTGTTGTCAATCAGGGTATCGCCAACGCCCTTCGCAGTGGCGACGATCGACTTGCCATCCCATTCCAGCTTGGAGACGTACTGAGTTTCCTGGAAGTCCGGCTTCCACGACGCCGGCGGCAGGGCATTGTTGCTGGCCACGTATTCCGACACGTCGGTACGCAGCGAAGAAGCCGCAAGGATCACTTCCGAGACCTTGGCCTTCTTGGTGTAGTTCGAGTAAGCCGGCAGCGCGATGGCGGCCAGGATGGCGATGATCGCAACGACGATCATCAGTTCGATCAGGGTGAAGCCCTTCTGGTTCTTCATGGTGGTACGTCCCCAAGTAGTGGTGGTTGATTTTCCGGGTGCGGCAACCGGCCGGCCAGATGACCGGATGAGCAGGCTGCCCGTCCCCGCGGGTGGATCAACGCAGGTTGCGTGCCAATCTCCCATGGCCACGCCTCCCCCGATTTCCCCGCGCCAATGATGGCAGCTATTTCGCGGATGGGAACCCCCCTGCTCCGAATCTGCGATGGACGCGGCAATGTGACGCAGCGCGTCACCTTCCGCCTCGACGCGTCGAAAACCCTGCACGCCGTCACGTCGGCAGGCTCCCCGGACGGGCCTGAACCGGCTACCATCGCCGCTCAGGATGCCCGCCTGGGGATGGCGGGCCTGGGGAGCCAACATGTCTGTGAGTCGCAGTGCGATCAAGAAGGAGCCCGTGGCCCGCGCCACGATGGAGCTGCAGCCGTTTGTCTGGGAGGGGACCGACAAGCGGGGCATAAAGATGAAGGGCGAGCAGCTGGCGAAAAACGCCAACCTGCTGCGCGCCGAACTGCGCAAACAGGGCATCAGCCCGGGCCAGGTCAAGCCCAAGCCGAAGCCGCTGTTCGGTGCGGCTGGCAGGCCGGTCTCGCCGAAGGACATCGCGTTCTTCAGCCGGCAGATGGCCACGATGATGAAGTCCGGCGTGCCGATCGTGTCGGCGCTGGAGATCATCGGCAGCGGGCACAAGAACCCGCGCATGAAGAAGATGGTGGACACGATCCGCACCGACATCGAGGGCGGCTCGTCGCTGTACGAGGCCATCAGCAAGCATCCGGTGCAGTTCGATGAGCTCTACCGCAACCTGGTACGGGCCGGCGAAAGCGCCGGCGTGCTGGAGACCGTGCTGGACACCATCGCCTCCTACAAGGAAAACCTGGAGGCGCTGAAGGGCAAGATCAAGAAGGCGCTGTTCTACCCGGCCATGGTGCTGGTGGTGGCGTTCCTGGTCAGCACGATCCTGCTGGTCTGGGTGGTCCCGCAGTTCGAGGAAGTCTTCCAGAGCTTCGGTGCCGACCTGCCGGCATTCACCCAGATGGTGGTGAACCTGTCGCGGTTCATGGTGTCGTGGTGGTGGCTGATCGCCATCGTCGCCATCGGCGCGGTGGTGGCGATCGCCATGACCTACCGGCGATCGGAGAAGATGCAGCACACCGTCGACCGGCTGATCCTGAAGGTGCCGGTGATCGGACAGATCATGCACAACAGTGCGATCGCCCGCTTCTCCCGCACCACAGCGGTGACCTTCAAGGCCGGCGTGCCGCTGGTGGAGGCCCTGGGCATCGTCGCCGGCGCCACCGGCAACAAGGTCTACGGCGAGGCGGTGCTGCGCATGCGCGACGACGTTTCGGTCGGCTATCCGGTCAACATGGCGATGAAGCAGCTGAACCTGTTCCCGCACATGGTGATCCAGATGACCGGCATCGGCGAGGAGGCCGGCGCCCTTGACACCATGCTGTTCAAGGTCGCCGAATACTACGAGCAGGAGGTCAACAACGCCGTGGATGCCTTGAGCAGCCTGCTGGAACCGATGATCATGGTGTTCATTGGTACCATTGTCGGCGGCCTGGTCATTGCGATGTACCTGCCGATCTTCAAACTGGGCGCCGTCGTCGGATAAAAATACATGGCTTTTCTCGACCAGCACCCCGGCCTCGGCTACCCCGCCGCGGCCGGACTGGGACTGCTGCTGGGCAGTTTCCTCAATGTTGTCATCCTGCGCCTGCCCAAGCGGCTGGAATGGCAGTGGAAGCGCGATGCGCGCGAAGTGCTGGAGGAACCGGACTTCTACGAGCCGCCGCCGCCGGGCATCGTGGTCGAGCCGTCGCACTGCCCGCATTGCAAGCACAAGCTGTCCTGGTACGAGAACATCCCGCTGTTCAGCTGGCTGATCCAGGGGGGCAAATGCCGCCACTGCAAGGCGCCGATCTCGCTGCAGTACCCGCTGGTGGAAGCGATGACCGCCCTGCTGGTGCTGGCCTGCGTGTGGCAGTTCGGCTTCGGCTGGCAGGGCTTCGGCGCCATCGTGCTGACCTGTTTCCTGATCGCGCTGTCCGGCATCGACCTGCGCACCCAGCTGCTGCCCGACCAGCTGACCCTGCCCCTGATGTGGCTGGGCCTGATCGGCAGCATCGACAATCTGTACATGCCCGCCAAGCCGGCCCTGGTCGGCGCGGCCGTGGGCTATCTGTCGCTGTGGACGGTCTGGTGGCTGTTCAAGCAGCTGACCGGCAAGGAGGGCATGGGCCATGGTGACTTCAAGCTGCTGGCGGCGCTCGGCGCCTGGTGCGGCCTGAAGGGCATCCTGCCGATCATCCTGCTGTCCTCGGTGATCGGCGCCATCGTCGGTTCGATCTGGCTCTACAGCCGGGGACGCGATCGCGCCACGCCGATTCCGTTCGGCCCGTACCTGGCCATCGCCGGCTGGTTGTTCTTCATGTGGGGCGAACCGCTGGTGGAGCGCTACCTGGCCCTGAGCGGCCTGCGCTGAGGGGGCCACCGTGAGCCGCTACGTGGTCGGCCTGACCGGCGGCATCGCGGCCGGCAAGAGCGAAGTGACGCGGCGCTTCGAAGCGCTGGGCATCGTGGTGGCCGACGCCGATCTGGCCGCCCGCGCGGTGGTGGCCACCGGCAGCCCGGCACTGGCCCGCATTGCCGACCGGTTCGGCACGGACATGCTGCTGGCAGATGGCAGCCTGGACCGGGCGCGCCTGCGCACCCATGTCTTCGCTGACCCGGCCGAAAGGACGGCACTGGAAGCCATCACCCACCCCGCCATCCGCCTGTTGATGCAGCAGCAGTGCACGCAGGCGCCGAGCCCGTACGCCATTGCTGCGATTCCGCTGCTGACCGAGGTGGGCGGCCGCCAGGCCTATCCATGGCTGGACCGGATACTGCTGGTGGATGCACCGGAAGCCGTACAGCACGCCCGGCTGATGCAGCGGGATGGCATCGACGCCGCCCTGGCCGACCAGATGATCGCCGCCCAAGCCAGCCGCGCGCAGCGCCGGGCACTGGCCGATGACGTGGTGGTCAACGATGGGCAGCCGGACGACCTGCAGGCGCAGGTGGAGGCGCTGCACCACCGCTATCTGGCACTGGCCGCGAGCTGACCCGCCGGGCACGTGCCCGGCTTCCTGGCTGCGCTGCGCGGTGAGCCGAGCGCGAGCCCGGCTCTGCCAGGATCATCAGCGTGACTTACTCCACCTGCTGGCGGGCGTGGCGGACCAGTTCACGGGCGCCCAGCAACAGGCCGTCGACCACATCCGGACTGAGCTGCTGATGGGCGCCCCCCTGCTCACGCGCGGCTGCGGCGGCGTGCAGCACCTGAACCAGCACGTCCAGACCCGCCAACGTACGACCGAGTCCGGCCTGGGTTGCGACCTGTACCGGACTGAGACCCTCCACGTCCAGCCGCCTGCCATCAGCGCCGTCGCGACCATCCATGCGGGCCAGCAAGGCGGGAAGCAGGTCCTGGGGGTCATCCAGCAGGGCTTCGAGCCGCTCGGCAGCATCGGCAGGAAGCCGGTCGGCAGATTCGCCGATCAAGGCGCAGAGAAGGGGAAACAACGGACGTGCGGACATGGTGAGGCTCCTCGCAGACGGCAGGCCACCTGCAGATGCAAGGTGGCGGACGGTGCGGGTTGGCGTACCGGATCACAACAATCAACCAAAAGACTCCGGCGGACACTTACGGGTCCCCACACACCGCCCGCCAAAGCAAGGCATGCGGTGCATTCTCCACGACGGGCCAAGGGCCCTAGGATCGG